>JABLXV010000022.1 GCA_013177895.1 Brevinematales bacterium
TGCGGAAATTTTTAGTTTCACTGATCGGTTCGATGTTTCTTTTCGTCGGAATCTATGAACTAACGCAAATATTCCAGAATATGAAAGCGTTCCACCAGGGCGCCGATCCTGGAATGCTTATTCAGCATTATCTCTACGGTGTTCCGTACGCCATACTACTCCTGCAGCCGTTCTCGTTCCTGTTTGCCTCCGTATATGTGGTCAGCAGTATGGCCAACACACGCGAATTGATCGCGATTGTCAGTACGGGAACCAGCGTCCGCAGGGTCACATTTTATATTATGATGTTTACTATCGCGTATTATTTTATTACTATTCTCGTGCTGGAAGACCTTTGGATATACCCTAGTTATCAGCAGTCCATTATCATGCGAACCCTGATCGAACGAAAGATGGATATTAAAGCGCTCGACCGGTTGAAAGATAATAATAACTTTTCCATCTACGGATCGAATAATCTTTTATACATAGTCGAGTACTATAACGCGGTTACCAAGGAACTGAAAAATATTACGATCGTACAGTACGGTTTAAATGAAACTGCGGCCCCTGAGGTCTATAATCTTCTGAATAACCCCAATCTGTGGCTCCTAACCAATAAACAGGCAATGGACGAACAGAGGGATTTGTTAACCAAGCACGATGTAAAAATTAACCTTCGAATCGACGCCGAAAGCGCATTATGGAATCCCGCGGATAAGAAATGGGTGTTTGCTAACGGAACTATCCGCTCGAAAAATTCCGATAATAATTTGTTTATTGTCGAGCAGTTTAAACAGAAAGTATTCGATATTGTAACCGATCCACCCGATTTTTTCGAGCGGCTCTGGTATCCGACACAGGCTATGACGAAGTGGGAAAATAAGAAGTATATCGATAACATGAAAAAATCGCATCAGGATGCTAAAAAAGCAGAGGCGGATTACCTGATGAAATTCAGCTATCCGCTGGGTCTCATTCTGGTCGTTCTGACCGGTATCGGGATACTCAATATGTCCTCGCGGAAAATATCGATAGTTATCAATATTATTCTCAGTATGGGCATCTTCATCGTGTATTACGTTTTCTTTGCGGCGGGTTTGGCGCTTACCGGAAAGGGGGTATTAAGCCCGGAGGTCGGCGCATTCGGCGGATCGTTCATATTCATTCTGATCGGGATAGTTCTGTACGCGAGGGTAAAAACATAAGGGCGGTTTCAAAAACTATTGATATTTATAACAATAGTATTTATAATTCTTTATAACACGCCCAATGGTCGCTTCCTTGCCCCGCCTTCCTTATTATAATTGCACTATCGACTGCGGGGTTATTAGAAGTGCCCATAATGCATAGATAAACCGTTTAGGTTAAATCCACATAAGGAGTATTTTATGAAACGTATGGGTTTAGTATTCGTTATGGTCCTTATGGCTTATGGAGTTACGCTTGCAGAAGACCAGGTCTGGCTCGATCGTAATTCGTCGATCGGCGCGAAAGCGGCCTACGAATTCTATAAGACGAAATTCCAGGCGAAGGGTGCTTATGTATATGCATGGAAACTTGCCAGAGCGGCGTATTTCTATGCGGCAAATTTTGCAAGCGGAGATGTACAGAAAAAGAAGTATTTCACCGAGGGTAAGGAGGCCGCCGAAGCCGCTATGGCGCTTGATCCCAACGGATTTGAGGGCTTTTACCAGTACGCAGTATGTCTCGGCTCATGGGCTGAGATGCTCGGGGTGGGCGAACAGCTCGGATCGGTAGATAAAATCATCAAGGCCTGCGAGAAAGCGATAAAAATTAACCCAAGCAGCGCGGACGGGTATATGGTTATGGCACGGGTGTATCATAAGGCTCCCGGCTGGCCGATCAGCTGCGGGGATATTAATAAGGCCGCGGGATTTTACGAAAAAGCGTTGAAAATTGACGCGAAGAATCGCACATTATACCGCTTCTACGCGGAATGTCTTCTCGATCAGGGAAAGAAACAGGAAGCGAAGGCGATTATAGAAAAAGGTCTCGCTCTTACATTTGATCCCACGGATAAAATCACTGAAAATCAGGAAATTGAGAAGTTAAAGGCATTACTCGCAAAAACCAAATAAAAATCCACCAAAACCCGGTCTTCGGACCGGGTTTTTATTTTTCCTCTTTACTTTCAGCTATTTCATTGCCGATATACAAATGAAAAATTGTATTTTGCGTGCTATATTATTTCAAGGGGTGATGAAATGGCTGATAACCAGACCGAACTGAAACAGCAGGATGTTTTCAGTTACATCGACCGGGAGCTGAAAAAAGACCGAAAGTCTTTCGCCGAGCGTATCGTACAAAAAACAAAATCAAACTTTCTCATCGTACTGATGGTTAATCTTATAGCCGTATTTATTGCATCGGTCGGATTTTATACAGTATATACCATTTTCAGCGAGCGGGCCTATAATCTGGTAGGAAGCGAAAAAAGTATCAAAGGCCTGCAGGACGTACTTTTTGCTGAAATGCAGAAGAAAGCCAATGCGGAACTCCTCAAACAGCAGGAAGAAATGAAAAAGATACAAGCCGAGTTGAATAAATTGAATAACCAGATGGAGGATTATAAAACCGCCCAGCAGAAACTTCTAAAAGCGGAATTAGAGAAAAATCAGAACGAACTCAAGGCAAAACTTGAAGCGGAATCGAAGAATAAAACCGAAGCGGAAAAAGAAGAACTTAAGAAGCAATACCAGATGGAGATAGCCGCTCAACAAAAGGCGATCGAACAGGCATCGAAACAGAAAGAACTGGATTATCAGAAGCAGCTTCAATCCGAGAAACAGAAATTACTGGATGCCGAGCAGAATAAGAAAGAAGCGCTTTCGTCCGCTCAAAATCAGTTGAATAAGGCGCAGAGCGATTTACAGACCCTGCAGGAAGAAAAAGCGAAAACCGCCGCCGTACTGAAGGAATTTGAGACTGCGAAGGAAGACCAGAAAAAAATCGATGCGTTCAACGATCAGGTGGCGATGCTTTTCCAGTCCGCGATAAGTTCATTCCAATCAACGAAATACGATATCGCGCGGCAGAACCTGAACGGGGTTCTCAAGCTCTATGATAATAAACCCGCGGGTGTCGGGATATCCAAAGCGCGTGAAAATGTGGATAAATTCCTGGTCAGCGCGATCGCGGATTACCTTGCATTAAAGGAAAGCAAGGCCGGCGAAACGCAGGCTCAGTATGCCGATATGATTATAGCATTGAAGGATTTACGCGATCTGGCGAAGGATTTGAACGGCGGAGCTTATGTCAATAAGGGGTCGGCGTTGAAAAGTAAGCTCGCTCAGTACCAGAATACTATCCCCGATGTTTACGCATTTGCCAACGCCTACGAACGTTACTTCGATACGGTTCAGAAGTCACAACCGTCGGCGCTCGATTTGAGCGTAGATCAGGCCAACGCGAATGCAACTCCTGTTTTTAACGCCGCGAAGAATCTATATAACGGAAAGTCTTATGACAGCGCGATTAAAAATTTCAAGACGGTGATTGCCGAATATCCGAATTCCAAATATACGAAAGAGGCATTGGGGTATATCGACCAGATTTATAAAGACCAGATCGACGCCGCGAACGGATCGGGAGTGAATTTGGATACGCTGAAAAGCGATCAGACGAAAAACTCCGGCGGTTCATATTCGGCTGCCAAGAAGTATGAAAAAGAGGGAGATTGGGCTAAGGCTCAGCAGTACTATACCCGTGTTATTACCGAGTATCCCTTATCGGCCTATGTCAATAAATCGGTTGAGGGATTACAGAACGCTACGTCCGAGATCGCTAAAAAAGACGCGCTTGAGAGTGGCGGGAATCTCGATAAAATTATCGCCGGCCAAAATCAAAGCGCACAGCCGCTGATCGCTAATGCGGATAAGCAGTTCAAGAGCGGCAAATATACCGACGCTCAAAAGGCTTATTCCGATCTCATTATTAATTACCCGTTATCGAAATATACCAGCGACAGTCTGGACGGTTTCCAGAAGTCGATCGAGAAAATAGAGCAGGGTAAGACCGCCGGGACGGTCGATTTAACCGAGATGAAGAAAGAGCAGAACAAGGATGCGAAGACATTATACGCCAAAGCGGCGGCGGAGGAGAAGGCCGGAAAACTCGACAGCGCGAAAGCAAAGTATATGCAGGTCATCACCGATTACCCGTTATCGGACTATGTCGAGGGCGGAATGACCGGATATGGAAATATAGTCGCGAAGCAGGAGCAGGGCAAGACCGCCGGGACGGTCGATTTGACCGAGATGAAGAAGACGCAGAACAAGGATGCCAAGGACCTTTATGCGAAGGCATCCGCCGATGAAAAGGGGTCGAAATACGGCAGCGCGAAAGAAAAATATGCCCAGATTATAACGAGTTACCCGCTCTCCGATTATGTCGAGGGCAGCGTAAACGGCATCGAACGGGTGGTAGCGCTCGAAGAAAAATCGAAGTCCTCCGGCGCGGTCGATCTCACGAAAATCAAGAGCGACCAGAACGCGGCGGCTAAGTCAATCTTTACACAAGCCGGGCAGAGCGAGAGTTCGAAGAATTATACCGACGCTAAATCGAAATATATCAGCATCATCACCGCCTATCCGTTATCCGACTATTTGAAGGACAGCGTGGATGGTCTCGAACGGGTTGTCCTGATCGAGGGCGCTAAGAGCGCGGGACTGAGTATCGCCGAACTCAAGGCACAGCATAATAAATCCGCTAAGGATGAGTATGCTAAGGCGGAAGACTACCTGAAAAAGAATGATTTCGTAAAAGCAAAACAAAGCCTGATAGCTATAATGACACAGTACCCGCTTTCCGATTATATAGATAAAAGTATCGAGAAGCTGGAGTTTGTCGTCATCCAGCAGAATAAAGAGACGCAGCAGCAGAATAAGGTACAGGAAGAGAATTATCTTGAGAAAGCGATTGGACGCGTGATCGATGCGGTAGGGAATGAGATTATTCTCGATGTGTATAAGGGGAAATCGCTTACCGTCGGGCAATTGATATTTATCTACCGCAAAGATGAAAAAGGCGGTATAATCTATATCGGCGAGGCCAGCGTATCGGTTGTGTCGCCGATCATGTCTAAAGCAAAGGTTGTGAAGAAGAATGAGCCGATAAAAGTCGGCGATATACTGTATAGAAAGTGAGGCTTCCGTGAAAATCAGGGGAAAAATTCGTTACAAAATACTTCTAGTTGTTATACCGATTCTTATCCTGACAGCGGCGTTCTTAGGGGTCACATCCTATTTCTCCGCAAAGAACGGTATAACCGGGATAGCGAAAGAATTTCTGGGGTTCAAATTACAGGATATCTACAAGTATGCCGCGCAGCAGAATAATTTCGTTAAAAATATGGACCTTACCAGCGACCCGACAATATTTATCAATACGAAAAAATCGGTCGGAGATTACGCATCCACAGTCATCAATTCGCCTACCGGCGGATTTGTCGGCGTTACGATGAGCAATCTGCTGGAAGTTAATACCGTATCGAATTTTAACGCCGAAGATGCGACGAACTTGGTCGCGAAATTCGAGGGAAAGACCAGCGGATGGGTCGAGTTCGATTCGCGGGGTAAGCAATGGGTTGGAGTGTTCATCGATTTCTCGGATTGGAACTTGGTCTTTACTATTCTCGAGGCGCGAAATACGTTCTATAAGAACGTGAATGAAATCGTCGATTTTCTCGTCATCATCCTTTCGGCAAGTCTGGTCATTTCTACCATCTTGCTGTTATTCTTTATCGCGCGTATCACGACGCCGATCAACCGGTTTGTCAACACCATCCAGGATATTACGTCGAATATGGACTTGACCAAGCGCGTAAAAATATTCTACCCGGACGAAATAGGGGTGCTGGGTTTCTACTTTAATAACATGATCGCGGAACTCGAGGGTGCGTATAACCAGATTAAGAACTACGCCTACCAGACCGTACTTGCGAAAAAACGCGAAGAAAGGATACGTTTCATATTCCAGAAGTTCGTGCCGCAGGAAGTCATCAACCAGGTATTGAATCTCGCCTCCGATTCGATGCTGATCGGCGCGCGCCAGAAAGTGAGCGTATTTTTCTCGGATATCCGCGGGTTCACGACTATATCGGAAAGCCTGAAACCGGAGGAACTGGTTCTATCGCTGAACTCCTATTTCGATAAGATGGTGCGGATTATCATCAGCCGCCACGGTACGGTCGATAAGTTTATCGGCGACGCTATTATGGCAATCTTCGGCGCGCCGTTAGTCCGTCCCGATGACGCGGAGAGCGCGGTGTATTCGGCTATTCAGAATACCGACGCATTGGAGGAGTTTAACAAGGGACAGCGCGCGACCGGAAAAATCGAGTTCCATATCGGAGTAGGGATTAATACCGGGGACGTGATAGTCGGAAATATCGGGTCGGAGCAAAAGATCGACTATACGGTTATCGGCGATACGGTCAACCTCGCGTCGCGTCTGGAAGGACTGACCAAGATGTACCATGTCCCGATAGTCATCAGCGAATTCACGAAGGATGAGATTCCCGCCGGAAAATTCTATTTCCGGGAGCTGGATACCGTTCGCGTGAAGGGAAAAAATAAACCCGTGAAGATATATTGTCCCTATATGCCGGAAGCGGCGAATCCGAAAATGGAATATTATAAAAAGTTCCATGAGACCCTCAATCTGTATTACGATGGGAAATTTTCGGATGCTAAAACGAATTTTGTCAGACTGTCTCAGGAAAGGCCGGAAGACGAGATATGCCAGTTATATATCGAACGCTGCGAGTACTTGATTAAGAACCCTCCCAAGGAATGGGAAGGTGTCGAAACTATGCATACCAAGTAAGGGGAACGGAATGGCCGAAATATTGTGGACGGAGGAGTTTTTTAACAACACCGTCAAGCAAGTCGATAAAGAAGAACTATTCAAACGGTTGAAGGACGAAACCAGCGAAGAAGAGATGCACCAGGTCGAATTGAATAAAGACTATCCCCTTTTTAAGGACCTGTTCGGAGTAAAAATCGAATACGGCACTTTACGCGTCCAACGTATTATTATGGAAGACGTACTCAAGCTCCTCAATAGTTTCGTTAAAGTGATAAAATCGGGTTCCAAGCACCGATTCGACCCGATCAATAACATCGAGGGTATTGAGTTTATCGCTCACCGTTTCGGTCTGGAGCATCCCGATAAAAAAGCGATCGAGGGATATATCCTGAATAAGGAACTCGTTCATTATTTCGAAAGCCCGGAGTATTCGTATATTATGCTGAAGTACAAGGATAATCCCGAAAATATTTTTTATATCTATAAGTTTTATTTTACCACGATCAAGGAAGGCCTATTTCTGGTAATCGAGAAAAATATCTGATCAGATATCATACCCGCCCAGTCGAGCCTTATAGTTTTCATTCCAAATCTGCACCAAACGGTTACGGAATAATTCGTCGATTACAGGCGAGTTATAACGAATCGTTTTCAGACGGGGGTCGTTTTGCAGTCCGTCGTTTGTGATAGACAGATCGCTTAGGAAATCTAAGTCGCCCTCGAACCCGAAGTAATCGCGGGTCTCGTTCGTATCGAAGATATAATAACATTCACGAATGTCCGCCCATTTTACCGCGTGATAGCACATCATGCACGGGAAATGGCTGGTCAGAAGGATACTCCCCGTGAGATGAACCATTCCCGCCGCGGAGGTAGCGCATGATAAAGCCTCGACCTCGGCGTGACGCGATACGTCCATACTGCCGAGTACGTTATTCGTGCCGATAGCCGAAAGGATGCCGCCGCTGACAATTCCCGCGCCGAATGGGCCGCCCTTTCCGTTCTGCAGTCCGCCGAGGATCGCATCGTATATCCGCGAGAAGTACTCGTCCCAGTTAGTAGTGTTTTCCATAATATGCTCCTATTCGCCGAGATGACGCTCGATGGCTTCGAGGAGTTTCCTGTCCTCGTTGGTCATCAGCACTTTCAATTTCTCAGTGCCGATGAATTTCCATAAGCGTATCATATAGATACTGTCGATGATATGCTGTTTCGATGTGTGAACCATGACCTGATTTTTAGAATGCACCGCTTTTGCGGATTTCTGGTCGGTATAATTCGCGAGAATGGTTTCAGCGCCGTCGCATACGAGGATGAATTCCGACGGGATAATTCCCTCGAATGTAAAGGACTTGTGAAGGTTATACGAATAGAGGGTGATCTCGCGGGCGTCCAGAGTATAATAGGAAAAGATGTCGATTTTTACGCCGTCGTGGAGTTTTTTATGCAGGGCTTCGCTGATCGGGTCGAAGTTCTCCTGAAGATGCACGCAAAGGTAAATTTCAGTCTGCGCGCGCTCGATCATGGATATGATGGAATTACGGATATTTTTCTGGCCGAGGATATTCCAGAAATAATCGGATTCATCCGCGACAAGGAAACGGCTGAGCATCGCGGCGATATTTCCGCGGGCGACCGTAAAATCGGTTTCGATATTACGGAGAAATTCTTCTATTTCAACGGGGATATAGGTATCGGGGTTGGATTTTACAATACGGGCGCCGCCTTTTTCGACCAAACGCCCTAACATTTCATAGACCACGGGACGAAGAATACCGCTGATTTTTGAAAGTTGGTATCCGGTGATAGGATGGTTTTCCAGCAGGGCGAGATAGACACGGGCTTCGTTAGGACTCAGCCCCAGGTTTTCAAAGCTCTCGATAATTTCGATATGCTCGGTAAGCCCCAATAGTTTCTCCTGAAACCTACTTTTTTTTGTATTCGAATACTCCGCTTCCGCCGCCCTGCATGCTCATCGTTTCTTTGGCGACGTCCACGATAATTTTTAAAGCATTCATCTTGGTTTTTCCCTGAAGCAGGATGGGGTTTCCGGTCAGTATCATCGATTCGCTTTTAAAGTCGTAAACCCCCCATTTAGAAAAGGCATTTTTATCCCCGGTAATGATAACCACATTACCGAGCAGGTTGGCTTTTTCCTCGTCGTCGTACTTTTCCATAACGGTGGAATAAGCCTTGATATTGTTCTTCTTAAACTCGATAACAGGATTGTCGCTGATACGCGAGTAACCCAGAGCTTCGTAGTAATCGAGTTTCCCTGATTTTATCAGATAATTATCGTTGGTGTTTTCGATAACGACATTTCCGGTGGCGGTGTAGCTGGAGAGTTTATCGTCCTTCGATAGGACCTCGATCGTATTCGCGGTAAGCACCTGCGATTTATCGACGGTTTTCGCGTGGCCGGTTACAGTGAACATCCCGCCGCCCTGATTGTAACGCGCCTTATCGCCGGTAATCGTGAACTCCTTCCCCTTAATCTCGACATTCCCTTCGAGTATCATATAATCCTTATCGGTAAAGAATGTCATCATATCGCTTTTCGCGACAGTCCCGTCCTTCTTCAGGTAGATGACCGGGTTCTTGACTACGATCATCTTTTTTTCTTTTGTATAGTATGTCCCTTCGCCGGCGGTAAGGACAGTCTGCTCTTTTTTATTCTGGTACACGAGGTGTCCGTATGCGTATCCGATTTCGCTTTTTTCGTCGTAACTGATCGTATCGGCTACCAGTACATTGTTGCCCTGTACGATTTTGGGTTTATTCTTATTCGAGATTTCGAGAATGATACGTTCGATTTCCCAATAGTACACGCTTTTACCGGCGGTAACATTAACGGGCTGTTTCTCGGATATGCTAAAGATACTGGAAAACACCAGCGAAGAGAATAGAAATATCGATAGAATGATAGCAGCGAAAGAAATCCGTTTCATAATCGTTCCTATTTCTTGATAACGCCTATAACGTCTTGGATCTGTACCTGTTTCAGCCCAGAATCCGCTTTCATTTTATAACCCTTAATGATGGTCTTTCCCTTCTCTAATGTTACCTGCTCGTTCGTCTCGGTGTAAAACAGCTTGCGGGTGTTGTCCCAATAAACTTTTTTACTCGAAAGCACCGCGCCGTTCTCCGCAAATATTTTCACGTTTCCCGATGCGGATACATTCTTCGATTTCTTATTCACATATCCCTCGTCGCTCGAGAGAAAGGATTGAATGACATTGTTAGGGTTGTAGAACGTCATCGTCAGATTAAAAAGGTAGATTTCACTGCTCGCGTCGAACATTTTCGCTTCCGACGATTTCAACACCCATTCGCGTTTCCCGTTATTATCGTAGGAGGTGTACTGAAAATCCCCCATGATGAAATCGGGAATCGTTCCGGTACTTTTTTTACCGGATTTTAATTTGATCGTGCATCCTGTCAGAAACATTGCGAAGATGAATAGAAAAATCAGTAGTTTTCTCACTACGGGGCTCCCCCAATTTAGTAGTAGGATCGCTAATACTTTATTAATATTATAGGTGATTTTTTAGAATTATGCAAAGGATTTAAAAAAAACTGTTGCATATCGTTCGATGTCCGCTTATAATACCTTATGCGTACTGAATTAATCGAAAGGACTCTTACGATCTGCCGGTCCGGGGATATTCCCTCGGCGCGTGCTTTCCAGAAGGAATTGTTAGCGCTGAATAATAACACCGACCGTCTCCCGCCTGTAAAAACTGTCGCGGGGGTTGATGTCGCGTACAGCGGGAATAACGCTTTTACGGCCGCGGTAGTGATGGATTACCTGTCGACGGAAGTGATCGAGGAAAATACGGCCGTCGAGCCCATTGCTTTCCCTTATATAACGGGTCTCCTGGCATATAGGGAGTTTCCGGTTATCCTGAGGGTTATCGGGGGATTGAAAACGCGGCCGGATTTGATAGTATTCGACGGGCATGGGATCGCCCACCCGGGGAAAATGGGTATCGCGGCGCATTCGGGGATACTGCTGGATATCCCGTCTGTCGGCTGCGCGAAGTCGCTGTTATGCGGGGAATACGACCCTCCCGGAAATAATAAGTTCGATTTTTCCGAGCTCCGTTACCATAAGGAGACGGTCGGCTATGTCGTCTGTACGCGCAAAGATACGAAGCCTATATTCGTATCTCCGGGGTATCGGGTATCGCTTGAGGATATTATCGAGATTGTGCGGCGTCTGACGGGAAAATTCCGGCTGCCGCTGCCGACCCATCTGGCCGACCGGTTGAGCAAAAAAATCAAACCCTAGAGCGTCTATGTACGGACGACCCTTCTTTGAAACGCCGCGCGTAACGCATCGATGCCGATTTCCTTCACCGCGCAATCGAATTCCAGTTCGTGAAAATTCGTCCCGATCATTTCAGGCGCGTGCGCATCGGAATTGGTTATCAGCGGATACTTTCTTAATACATCGGGCTTGTCCGAAGAGTTATAGTAACGTTTCGTCACCTCGATAGCGTCATAATCGTACTCCGGCAGGTATCCGATCTGCGACATGATACTGAAATAGGGGCGGTCGATATGGGACGGGATTGCAAGCCCGCCCGCTGAATGGATTTCCGGGATGAGGGTTTCCAATGAATACGATGTCGCGAGATCGCCGCCGATATAGTTTTCCACGCCGCCGGTAATAATTTCGTTCTCATCGACGACCACCTGATCGCCCTGTCTGTCGGGGTCGTATTTCACCACGGGCAGCGCGGCGAATACCGCCTTTCCGAATTCCAGCGCGGCATCGGTGTCGTCGAACAGCGCGAGCACATGCGCCTCCTCCTGCGTGGTAATCTCCATCCCGTACAGACAGCGGATATTGTCGATACCTGCGCAGATACGCGCAATAGTCGGGCAGTTCAGCGACGAATGATGATCGGTCAGCGCGATCAGTTTAATCCCGTGCCGGACGGCGAGTTCAACGATGCGGGAGGGGGAAAGTTCCAGCGAGGCGCAGGGGGATAGGCATGAATGGATATGCAGATCGGCGCGGATACGGATCATGGGAATAGAAGTCTGTGGATTTTATAGGAGGATACGAACTGGTTATCGCGGGTTTTTATTATCCCCACACCCTCCATGATCGATGCTTCGAGCATATCGGGGGGAATATCGCGCCCGTTGCAGATTAAAATCGCGCGCACCCCCGCAAGCGAGGCGACCGCGATCGTGTTCTTATGCGCCTGAATGGTTATCAGTATCGAGCCGTCCTCCGCGTTCCCCATCACGTCGCTCAGAAGGTCTGAGGCGTATCCCCCGGTAATATCCGGGTCGATCCCGGACGGGGTAGCAGGTTCATAATGGAGAGTGTTTGCGATTTCAGAAAGTTTCATAGCGTCAATCCTTCAATGTTACCGATTGTGAGTTATTATTGATAGTCTGGGGGTCGATTAATTTCAGACCGCCGAGACTGACATCGAGAGTCTCGAGCTGGTCGCTGATGGACATAAAGTAGTGATAGATATGATCGAAGACGTCGGTTAACGCGGTCAGGTAATTTTCCTGATGCTTGCCCACTTGGTCAACCTTGGAGGTGGATGTTTCAAGGGAGGAAACGGAACCCATCAGCTTCTGATTGCTGTCCGCCTGAAATTCGAGGTTCTGTGTAATTCCCTCCGTGATGGAGACGACTCGCTGCATTTCGTTGCCGCTTTCGACTGATTTCTCGCGATGCCCCTCCGCCGCAGTCTCGATATCCTTCACAAGGGTATTTGTCGAATGAACGGCGTCCTGAATAGTACGCATCGCAACCGACATCGATTTTGCCCGGTTGACCAGAGTCTCGATCTGCTTGGTCATGGAACTCAGGAGATCGGCGATTTCCGTAGTCTGTTTCGACGTATTTTCCGATAAGGAACGGATTTCGGCGGCGACCACAGCGAAGCCCGCGCCGAACTCCCCGGCATGAGCCGCCTCGATTGCGGCGTTCATCGCCATAATATTAGTCTCATCCGCTATGGAATAGATGGTATCCGTAATATCGGAGATGCTCGACCCGGATTCGCGGATGTTCTCGATCGCCTGGTTCATCTCGGTGATAGCCTTCGCGCCGTCGTCGGCGGAGGTCGTAAGCCTATTGCCGAACTCGGCGGCTTTTTCCGCCGATTGGGTGAGATTCCTCATCGATTGGGCGAAGCTCGCGAAGGACTGTCCCGTATCGCGGATCATATGGGACTGTTCGCGGATTTTTAATATGTTATCGTCTATCACGGTGACCAGTTCTTTGATCAGGCCGGATGTCTGGTGCGAAATATCCACCTGCTGGCCGACCTCGTTGGAGACCTCATGGGTCAGGGTCTGGATTTCCTCGTTGGAACGCATCAATTCTTCTATGTTGTTCTGTTCCTGACGGGTTTGGTCGATCAGGCTGCGCGCGATTTTATAAATACTCAGGAATAACCCGTTCAGGTTCAGGATGAGCTTATTGATATTGACCTGAAGATCCCCGATATCGTCGTCGGTAGTCTTCACGAGAAAATGGGACAGATCGCCTTCGAGATTAACGATATCGCGCAGCCGGGTATTGATACCCTGGATATGCGACGAAAAATTATAGACCCAAACCCCTAAAATAAACCACAGCACCGCGATAAAGAGTACGGATAATCCTGTATAAAATATATTGCGCTGGATGTATTCGTCGTTCAGGGATGCAAGCATCAGTTCGGCCTTTTCCTTAATGACCGTATCGGTCGATTGCGACGCCGCTAGAATAAATTCGCGGTTGGGATTAGTGAAACCTTCCTTAAATTCGGGATTCACCTTTAAGGCGATGTGGTCGACTCCGCTCATTGTTTCATTCTGGCTGAGCAGTATCATCGAGAATCCGACACAGGTCATCAATGTGAACGCGAATACGGTTATCAGCGTGCGCTTCCTGAGACTGACTGGCTTATCCAACAACTCGAATTCCTGTACTTTTACCTTTTCCTTGACGTTACGCATAATAAAGCTAAAAAACTCGCGTTGGAGAATACCCAGCAGGGGGCCGCCGGTCATCACCACAATCGTAAACCGGATAGTAGACCAACGTAACGCGCCGTCAACAAACATGGTCGCCGCGACGGACGCCGGGGTTACAATCATAAAGCCGATGACATTCACGAGCATGAGGAAACGGTTGATGAACGCTTCACGTTTGAGAAACGCCACCTTATCTTCATGGGAGAGATGACATCCCGGATCGCATTTCTTGATAAGTTTCACGACTGGAATTAAAAGTTTTCTTATTATTAAACTGACCATAATAAAGACAACAATGATCGATGCGACTGCGGGGCCCATACCCTTCAGTACCATGTCGAACGGCAGGCCTAAGAACGGATAAATGACAAAAAACGAAAACAATACGAAAATAACTTCGGAAAACAAAAAGAAAAACAGCATGGAACGGACGAGCGGTATCTTCTTCATAGTTCCTCCAATCGGAGTCTTATTCATGGGAAAGCTGGATCACCGAACGTACGATAGTACCTTTACCCATCGCGGATTCGATTTTAAAATCGTCTGAAACCTTGATGACATTCGGAAGACCCATTCCCGCGCCGAATCCGAATGAACGAATCCATTCGTTTGCGGTGGAGAATCCCGGTTTAATCACCTCGTCGGGATTCGCTATTCCCGGGCCGTTATCATTGGCGATAATCACTATCTTCGAGGGATCGAGTTCCAGCGTCAGTTTTCCCCCATCGGAATGGATGGCGACATTAATCTCCAGTTCGTATGACGCGATGGACGCGCGGCGGATAATTTTTTGCGATATTTCCTGCTCTTTCAGTATCCGTTTTATCGCGAACGACGCCTTACCGGCATTCTCGAAATCGAGTTTCTTGATGAAAAACTCCTCATGGGTCTTATTCGCGGAATGCGCGGGGTGGTCGGGATGAATTTTATCTTCCAGCTCGGTAATTTCCTGGTTCAGCTCCTGCACAAGGGACATCAGGATATCGCGGCTGGTCAGGATTCCCACTAATTGCTTCTTTCTATCGATAACGGGAAATCTGCCGTAGGAGTATTTATCGAAATAGGATATGGCGAACGTGAGGGGCATATCGTCCTCGAGGAACACTACCGACTTCGTCATATGCTGCTCGATCGCATCGTCGATATAGCCTTTATCGAACGCGTTGAGAATATCGTCCACACTGATTATCCCGAGAAGCCGTTCTCCCTCGACGACCGGTATCCCTGAGACGCGGCGTTCTTTCATCATTCTCTGGGCTTCGCGAAGGGTATTGGTTTTTTTCGTCGTATGTAATGCGACGGACATCGCGTCCTTAACTTTCAAACGCAGCAGAATTTCGGTGACAACGCTCGGGAGTTTTTCGAGGGATATCTTAGACGACATTTTTCTGCTCGACCGGGAATAGTTTTCCCAATAACACACAGGCTTCGAAATTATAGTACGACGTCCATAGAAGGGTGATTTTCAGTTCGCGGGCGAGCGCGACCGTATCCTCCGGGACATTTTTCCCGTTCGTCAGCAGAATCGCGTTTGCTTCGACCATATCGGCGGTTCGGACAACCTGCGGAGTGGTCAGGCCTGTTACCAGAAGGATTTCCTCCTGATCCGTAGTCAGGACGTCGCTCATCAGTCCCGACGCGAGCGCGCCGATCACATAGTCTTTATCGCCCTGATTGAGCACCTTACCGCGCAGCAATTCGACTATATCGCGGGTACTTACTTTCATATCATCCTCACGGTTTATACTTATCCATTATAAAAAGAAGCATTGTTTTGTCAAGACGTTATTTCTTTCTCTAACATTACTTTATCACGAGATTCACGAGTTTATCCGGTACGGCGATCACCTTGACGATCTGCGAATTCTCAGTCCATTTTTTAATCTTCGGACTGGATAACGCGGTTTCCTTCATTTGCTCGATCGGGGTTCCGCGCGGGATTTCGATACTCTCGCGCAGCTTACCGTTGACCTGTACCACCATTATGTAAACGTCGTCGACCACAAGCGATTCGTCGTAAACCGGCCATTGTGCGGTCGAAACGCTGGGGGCGTTCCCCATCATCTCCCAAATCTCCTCGCCGAAATGGGGGGCGAACGGCGCGATCAGGCGCGCGAGAACCGACAGTATCTCGGGGTATTGCTCGTCCAGACGCGTCAGTTCGTTCACGAGGATCATCATCTGGCTGATGGCGGTATTGAAGTTATTGAGCGAATCGAGGTCGTGCTGAACTTTCTTGATCGTTTTATGCATCAGGCGCGCCAGTTCTTCCGGGGGTGCAGATTTCGATAAGGGATACTGGGTATACAGGCGCCATATTTTTTCGAGGAACTTGTAGACTCCTTTGAGGCCGTTCGTGCTCCACGGTTTCATCACGTCGAGGGGGCCCATGAACATCTCGTACATCCGCATCGAATCCGCGCCGAATACCGAGATAATATCGTCGGGATTGATGACATTCCCCCGCGATTTGGACATCTTCTGCCCGTCCTCGCCGAGGATAATCCCTTGGTTGCGGAGCTTGATGAACGGTTCTTTTGTCCCGACAAACCCCTGATCGAACAGGAATTTGTGCCAGAAACGGGAGTACAGCAGATGGAGCACCGCATGCTCGGCGCCGCCTATATAGAGGTCGACCGGCATCCAGTAGTCCTGTTTGTCCTTCGCGGTAAATTCCTTCTCATTCTTGGGGTCGAGGTAACGCAGGTAATACCAGCACGAGCCCGCCCATTGCGGCATCGTATTCGTCTCGCGTTTTGCGGGGCCGCCGCACTCGGGGCATTTTACATTCACCCATTCGTCGATAGCGGCGAGCGGAGATTCCCCGGTTCCGGTGGGCTGATAGGTCTTGACCTCGGGAAGAACGAGCGGGAGTTCGGACTCGGGGACAGCCACAGTCCCGCATTTTTCGCAGTGAATGAGGGGTATCGGTTCTCCCCAGAATCTCTGGCGGGAGAACACCCAGTCGCGGAGTTTATAATTGACCGCGAGTTTACCGATGCCCTTCTTCTCGAGCCATTCGGTGATCGCTTTCTTGAAGTCGGGGGTCGTCATCCCGGTGAACTCGCCCGAATTGACGGCGACTTCGTCCACTTCGTAGGCCTGTTCGAGCTTGTCGAATAATTTCCCGTCGGCGGAGACCACCTGATTAATATCTATCCCGAACTTGGTGGCGAACTCGAAGTCGCGCTGATCGTGCGCGGGCACCGCCATAATCGCGCCCGTCCCGTAGGAAATCAGGACGTAATCGGATATCCAGATGGGGATTTCCTTTCCGTTGACCGGATTGACCGCGTAGGCGCCGGTAAAAACGCCCGTCTTATCTTTATTAAGGTCGGTTCGTTCGAGGTCGCTTTTCGTTTTCGTTTTCGATATATAATCGTCCACAACCTGATGCTGTGCGGGGGAAGAAATTTTCTCGACAAGCGGGTGTTCGGGCGCTAAAACCATGTAAGTGGCGCCGAACAATGTATCGGGACGGGTGGTGAATATTTTCAGGGTATCGCCCGTGCTTTTCACGGTAAAATCGACCTCCGCGCCCTCAGAACGGCCGATCCAGTTTCGTTGGAGATGCTTGATCGAATCCGGCCAATCCAGCTCCTCGAGGTCTTCGAGCAGACGGTCGGCGTACAGGGTGATCCTCAGCATCCATTGACGCATATCCTTCTTAACAACAGGCTCGCCGCACCGGTCGCATCGCCCGTTATTCACTTCCTCGTTGGCGATACCCGTTTTACAGGAGTTGCACCAGTTGATAGGAATATTCGCCTCATAAGCGAGGCCGGCCTTGAAAAGCTGGAGAAATATCCATTGCGTCCATTTATAGTAATCCGGTTCGCATGTGGAGAGTTCGCGATCCCAGTCGTAGGAGAAACCCAGAGATTTTATCTGGCGGCGGAAATTTTCGATATTCGCGTGCGTCGATTCCCGCGGGTGAGTGCCGGTTTTGATCGCGTAATTCTCCGCGGGGAGACCGAACGAATCGAATCCCATCGGGTGCAGGACGTTATATCCCTTCATGCGAAGGTAACGGCAAATAATGTCGGAGGCGGTATATCCCTCGGGGTGTCCGACATGGAGCCCCGCGCCGGACGGATAGGGAAACATATCGAGGCAATAAAACCGTTTATCAGAAGGTATATTTGTATCTTCCCGGGTTTGAAATGTTTTATTCTTTTCCCAGTATTCCTGCCATTTTTTCTCAATTTCAGCGAAAACATACTCCCTGCTCATTTTGTACTCCCGAAAAGATTTGAGGTATATTGTAAAGCATTTTTCATGGAATATCAATTTTAAAAACAGGCCGGGGGATAATTTTGACAAGAAGGGGATTTCACCTTAAACTATACTAGTTAGTTGTAAGTCTTAATTTGTGAAAACTTCTGTAAAGATATATTTCGATCAGTTAAAATATATTCAGAAAATGTAAATACCCCGGGAATGGGGCAATGAGAGGATTGTCTATGAAAAAGATACTCATTATCGATGACAACCTGACGGTAGTTAAAAATGTCTCCAAAAAGCTGAGCGATTCCACCGACATACCTGTGGATACCGCAGCGTCGTTTAAAGAAGCGAAGGAGATACTGGAAAAATCACCCGGGGAATATATCATGGCTATCGCCGGGGTGGTTTTACCCGATGCGATGAACGCGGAAGCGGTTGACTACTGTCTCGAATTGGGGCTTCCCGTTATCGTGCTGACGGCATCGTATGACGAGGAAATACGCGAGGGATTGATTTCTAAAAATGTGGTCGATTATATTATAGAGCGCGATCAGGGATATGCCGAAGAACTAGTTGTGTCAGTGCGCAGAATCCTCCGAAACATGCATCATAAGGTGCTGATTGTGGACGATTCCTCATTCCATAGAAAGTTTCTCGACCGCCTGATGAAAAGCCAGCAGTTTGTAGTCCTCGAAGCTGAGGACGGCGTTCAGGGGTTGAAGGTTTATCAGGAGAACCCGGATATCAACCTGATTATCGCGGATTACGATATGCCGAAGATGGACGGTTTTCAGCTATTGAACGAGATTCGCGCTAAGCATGGCAAAGACGAAGTAACTATCATCATACTTTCGGGCGAGTCCAACGAGGACATAGTACCGAAGATACTCAAGCACGGAGCCAACGATTATGTGAAGAAACCGTTTAACCGCGAGGAATTCCTCTGCCGAATAAATATGAACCTCGATAATATGGAAATGCTGCATCGCTTGAAAAGCGTCGCGTATTTCGATCTGGACACCGGATTGTTTAACAGGAGCTACCTGTACGAGTTGGGGCATGTCGTGCATTCCAACGCGCAGCGGAACAAGTTTAATATAGCGGTAACGCTGGTACAGGTCGACGACTACGAAGAGTTCTCCAGTGCTTACGGCGCGGATTTCGCGAATAATGTGGTGAAGATTATCGCCAACGTGTACGATCAGAGCCTGAAACGCCGTTCCGATATGATCGCCCGTTATTCCGCGCAGCTTCTCTGCGTAGTGACCGAATACCATGATGAAAAGGAGCTGGTCTCCTTCTATGAGAATATCCGTGAAAAAGTATTGCAACGGAGTTTTAAGTATAAGAGCAAAGAAATAAAACTCAGCGTCAGTATGGCGATCGGTTGTCAAATGGACAATTCGCTCGAAAAAATGGTAAATAAAGCCATGAACATCATGGATGTGGTAAAAACCAAAGGCAAAGGGATAACCATGACCGCGCTCGACGCGGGTCTCAAGGATAAGGATTAAGCGCAATAAACTATTTATGTACCGGGAGCTTTAGATGAAATTCAGTGTCGATGAGCAGTTGAAGATAATAGCACGCGGCGCGGTGGAGATTATCCCCGAAGAAGAATTGAAAAAGAAATTGGAACGTTCGGTAAAAGAGAACCGTCCCCTGAAAGTCAAATGGGGCGCGGATCCCTCCGCCCCGGATATCCACTTAGGGCATACGGTTCCGTTACGAAAACTCCGCCAGTTTCAGGAGTTAGGGCACGAGGTTTATTTCCTGATTGGGGATTTTACCGCGATGATCGGCGACCCCACCGGGAAATCCGAGACCCGCAAGCAGTTGACGCGCGAGGAAGTGCTAAAAAACGCGGAAACCTATAAACAGCAGATATTCAAGATACTCGACCCCGCCCGGACGAAAATCGTCTTTAACAGCGAGTGGTGCTCCGGGATGAAATTCGCCGACGTGCTCAAACTCTCGTCGCAGTATTCGGTGGCGAGAATGCTCGAACGCGACGATTTCGCGAAACGCTACAAAGAGGGTCGTTCGATATCCATCGTGGAGTTCATGTACCCGCTGATACAGGGCTACGATTCCGTCGCGCTTCATGCCGATATCGAAGTCGGCGGCACCGAGCAGAAATTCAACCTGCTGGTCGGGCGCGATCTCCAGACGGCTTACGGGCAGGAACCGCAGGTGATCCTGACTGTCCCGATTATCGAGGGGACGGACGGCGTGCAGAAAATGAGCAAATCGCTGGGTAATTATATCGGTGTAACCGAGTCCCCTAAGGATGTTTTCGGAAAGGTGATGTCGATACCGGATAACCTGATCGCCAAGTATTTCGAGCTATTGACCGATGTGACGATTGAGCAGATCAGGGAATTCGAGAAACGGATGAAGAGCGGCGAGAACCCCCGGGATTTCAAGGTACAGCTCGGGCAGGCGATTGTCGGCCAGCTGCATTCCATGAAGGACGCAGAGGAAGTGCTTCTCGAGTTCGAACGGGTTTTCAAGGAGAAGGGGCTTCCCGACGATATGCCCGAATATGCGATAAAGGGCGAAATGAATATCGTCGATATCGTGATTGCCGCCGGGTTGATGTCGTCGAAGAGCGAGATGCGCCGGCTGATTAAACAGAACGCGGTTTCTGTCGACGGGGAAAAAATTACCGAAGAGATTAATCTCGCGGGCGGCCGGGAAAAAGTGATTAAAGTTGGAAAAAGAATCTTTTTGAAGGTGAAATAAATGCTATTGGAAGGCCTCGATCTTTTTATGGATTCGTTATCTAAAGCGAAGTATATTGTCGCCCTGACCGGGGCGGGGATATCGACCAATGCGGGTATCCCGGATTTTCGCGGGCCGAACGGTATTTATAAGCGGAAGGATATCCCCGGCGAGAAAATATTCGAGGTCAGCTATTTTCAGCAGAATCCCGCGGATTTCTATAAGCTGTTCTCCGATATGGTCGACTCCTATGCCAACGCGCAACCGACGAAGGGTCATTTATTCCTGAAGAAACTCGAGGATATCGGCCGTCTGAAAACAGTGATTACCCAGAATATCGACGGTCTCCACCAGAAGGCCGGGAACACGAATGTTATCGAGGTGCACGGCTCGTTTTCCAATTTCTATTGCATCTCCTGCGGAAAAGTTTTCCCGATGAGCGAGAAAATCGTCTCGGTTATCCGTAAGGGTAACGTTCCCGTATGCGACGTGTGCAAGGCGGCATTGAAACCCGACGTGGTGTTTTTCGGGGAGCCGGTGCACGGGCTGGAAAAAGCGCTGACCGAAGTGCAGAGAGCCGATATGCTGATTACCCTCGGGACGTCGCTGTCGGTATACCCGGTCGCGACCCTGCCTTCCTATATTACCGACAATACGATGCTTGTCATCATCAACAACGAACCCACACAATACGACCACCGTGCGAAAATAGTCCTGCATGAGGACATCGACCTGATTGTGGAACGAACCAAGCTATTATAAGGGCTAAAGCTTATCGATAATCAGTTCCGATAACGGGCGTTTCGGGACATGATGCACCTTCTGCTCGTCGCGCCAGTATTTGTGACTCCCGTCAGGCGGCATATCCTCGATCTCCACCTTCTCGACAGGCTTGCCTATCGCAAGACACAGCATAATCTCGTAGTACTCGGGGATTCCTAACGCTTGAGAAAGCCCTTCCCGATTGACCGATCCGATAATCAGTCCGCCGAGGCCAATTTCCACAGCTCCGAGTAGGATGCTCTGCGCGGCGATCCCGTGGTCGCACCAGAAATTCTGCGTCAGCCGCTTATCCCCGAGGATCAGGATATATCCCGACGGGCGTTCTCCTTCCTGGGGGGTTCCTGACGGGCCGAGGAGTCTCGCCCACGCGGTGTTTTCGAATATGGATTGATTGGTCGCGGGGTCGGCTGAAAGGTAATAGCGCAGGGGCTGCAGGTTCATCGCGGACGAACAGTACCGGGTAAGCTCCACCAATCCGGCAAGAGTTTCTTTAGTCAGACGATAGGATTCGTCGTAACGGCGGTAACTACGGTTTTTTTTCAGCAAATCTTGCAGCATATATACTCCGTTATTTTTTATCGGTAAAAAGGAAACGCTTAACGGTACGCTTGGAAGTCTTCGGAAGTTCCTCGGGGCTGATCTTGAACCCCTGCGGGATTTTATAAGACGGCAGGTCGTGCGTAAGCCGCCGTACTTCCTTGCGGATGATCGTTTCGATTTCCTCTTCGGTATAATTCTTATTGAGTTCCTGCTCCTCCGCGGTGAGGGTTTCGAAGTTCGGGTAAATAATCGCGAATGGAATTTCCCCCTTATCGGCGTCGTGCTTCCCGATAACCACAGCCTCGGAGATATATTCGCTTTGGAGCAAATGATTCTCAATTTCTTCCGGGTAGATATTTTTACCGCCGCGGGTGACGATAATATTCTTGATACGCCCCGTGATAAAGACATACCCGTCGGAATCCTGCCGCCCGAGGTCTCCCGTATGGAGCCATCCGTCGCTATCGATGACTTCCTTTGTTTTGTCGGGCATCTTATAGTACCCTTTCATCACGCTGTCGCCCTTCACCAGTATTTCACCGTTACCGTTCTCGTCGGGCGAATCGATACGAAGTTCGATATTAATCAGCGGCAGTCCAACCGATCCGGCGCGGTTCAATGTAGGAGTAGTGCTGGATATTACGGGCGACGTTTCGGATAAGCCGTAGCCCTGCATAGTGACCAGCCCCAGTATCTCCATCCCGTCGATTACCTCTTTGGGGATGGGGCCTCCGCCGGACACGAAGAAACGGAGTCTGTGCAGGCCGAGCCCATGCCGGACGCTTCCGAACAAGGCATGCCCGATCTTGATACCGAAGAGTTTATAGAACATTTTACTGATGCCGAACATCAGGTGAAATACGATACTGGTGAGGATTCCCTTCGCCTTGACTTTGGCGAATACTCCTTTATACATTTTTTCGATCAATACCGGTACAGCCGGGATACTGCTTGCCCCGGTATCCTGAAAAATAGGGATAAACACATTAGTCTTGAGCGATCCGATCGGGATAATCCGGCTATAAGACAGGAGCGGGCAGATAATTCCCATCATCGTCGGGTAGGTATGATGCAACGGGAGCAGCACCGCCCAATGGTCGTCGGGCGTGATTTTAGTGCTCATCTGTACGCCGTCGGCATTGAAGAGGAGATTGTAATGAGTCAGCATAACGCCCTTGGGAAGGCCGGTAGTCCCGGAGGTGAATATCAACGCGGCTATATCCTGGGGATCGATGGGAACTTTTTTATATAAGTTGATGTTTTTCGATAGAAGTTGTTTCCCGGTATGGTAGAGCGCGAAGAAACCGGGGAATTCGTGATTTTTATAGGATACGGTCTGCTCGCTTTCCCATCCAGCGATCTCATCGATTCGCGAGGAAAAGTTTGCCGCGGTTAGTTTTTCCTTCTTATCCTTGATGAGTTTATTCATATCGGCGAGCATCTGCGGGTCGTCAGTATCGAAGACGATGAACTTCTCGATATTTTTCATCATCGGGCGTTTCTCGAATAACTTTGTCAGATAGGCTGACGAGGTAAATATCATGCGCGCATCGCTGTTTTTGATGATATGGATCAGTTCGTCGGCGGAGAGGAGTATATCGAGCGGTATTACGATTGCGCCGATATAAACAATAGACAGGTAGGAAATCACCCATTCGTTGCGGTTTTCCCCGATCAGGCCGATTTTATCGCCCTTTTTCACGCCCATTTTCAACAGGGCGTTTCCGATAGACTTTACATAGTCCTGAAACTGTCCATAGGTGACCGTCCAGTAACCCTCTTCGATTTTTCCTATCAATGCGGGGAGATGGAGTTTATCCCCGTCGAACCCGTCGATCAGTTCACGAAAACTCTTTACGTTCCGCGCTTCCGCGATTTTGTTAATAAGCATCGTTTTCCCCAGATTAGTATTTTTATTTTACTATTTCTTTTACGGCCTGTTTTATTGTACCGCTATAAGGAAAATCAGTAAAGGTTTCTTCTGAAATATTTAATCCGTTTTTTTGGGCTTTTTGCAAATACTCCTTCGCTTTTGGAGTATCCTTCATGCGCAGATAGGCTATGGAAATTCCCATATATACCGTGGGGCCGGCGTACCCCATAGTCATGGCAATTTTCAGGTTGATAAGGGCATTTTTATAGTCGTTCAGATGGATTTGCGCGTACCCCAGATAGCAATAGACCTCCGGGAAATCCTTGCGGATTTTCAGCGAGGCGTTCCATTGGGAAAACGCGCCGCTGTAATCTCCCTGCCGGTAGTACGCTATCCCGCAAATGAAATAGGACCAGAAGTATCCCGGATTCAGCATTTCCGATTCCAAGAGGTACTTGACCGCGCCCGCATCGCCGCCGGACTTTATCCCGCAGAGGCCAAGATAATAATAGGTTTCCCAAGACGACGGATCGATCGCGGCGCATTGTAAAAAATCGGCATGCGCTTCGGAGATATGACCGATTTCCAGATAGGTCAATCCGCGATTGAACAATAATTGAAAATTCGTGCCGTCGGACGATAATCCGCTGCTAAAATGCCCGATCGCTGAGGAATAATCCTTTTTGAGGTGGTAGATGACGCCGGAATAAAAATTTGCGGACGGCGAATTCGGATTGATATGCAGCGCGCCGTTGTAGGATTCCAACGCCGCGTCCCAGTTTCCATGGGAGTATGCGTCGAACCCGTCATGTAACAGCGCGGCCTCGGCGTTCGAAGGTAATTTGGTTTCGTTATGACACGCGGCGAGCAGTAGGAGAAGAATCAGGGGGAGACCCGTTCTCAAGCTCAAATCGTCACCTCAGCGGAAAGTTTTTTATCGTATCGTCTTTCAGGAATTTTTGCCAGTAGTTTTCGAAAAAATAAAGGGCGATATCGGAATAATTATTCTGCTCGACCGGATAGCTCATCCCGTTAGGAAATATATTCAACTGCATCGTTTTGAGAATTTGTTCCTTGGTCTTCCAGAACCCCGTATTATATACCCCCGCATAGAACTTCACCATCTCGGCTTTGGTCTGTCCCTGTTGCTTGGGAAACACCTGCTCGGCGATTTTTGAGAAAAGGACGAGATACCTGATCTGCCATTCGACCTTGGCCAATCGATCGAGACGTTCCTTACGAATCGCCGAAGGATCGTTGGGGAATTTGTATACGAAGAGGGGACGGTATATTTTCAGTTCATCATGCGTGTTCAGGTAATTCTCCATCTGCTCGACAAACGAGGGCTTCATCTGGAACATCCCCACCGAGAAATCGTTCACCCCGCTCCCGAAATTGACGTAGAACACCTCGAGGGTAAAAAGCTCCATACTATCCCTGAAGAGGGAAAAACGGATGAGTTCTGGGAACGCGGGGGGGAGAACCAGCTCCGGGTCGGCCTTCATCTCCTTACAGATTTTAACGACCTGCGCTTTAATTTCTAACGATATATTCAGCGCTTTCATAAAATCCTGCCCGAATATTTCGGGGTAGTTTGGGGAAGCGGCGAGTAAGCGGGAAAAACCGGACAGGATCACCAATAAGAAAATGATATGTTTCATGCGGTTTATATCTTCCTTTTGTCGATTACACGTTTTGCTTTACCCTGACTCCGTTCGATAGTCTTAGGCTCGACCAGCTTTACCTCAACTTTTATGCCGAGCTGGACGTACAGTCTGTCGATCATCAGCTTTTCAAGCGCGACCAGTTTTTTCATCTCGTCGGAAAACACCGCTTCGGTAGCCTCTACCCACACTTCGAGCGTATCGATATTATTCTTGCGGTCGACGACTATCTGGTAATGCGGCGCGACTCCCTCGATCTTCAGGAGCACTTCCTCTATCTGCGACGGGAATATATTTACCCCGCGTATTATCAGCATATCGTCGGTACGCCCGCGTATTTTCATAATTCTCGCCGAGGTACGTCCGCACGCGCATGGAGACTCGTCGATATGAGACAGGTCGCGCGTCCGGTAACGGAATAACGGGAGGGTTTCCTTGCCGAGCGGAGTGATTACCAGTTCGCCGGTCTCACCTTCCTTAGCCCATTCCCCGGTCTCAGGGTCTATCACCTCGACAAAGAACAGGTCCTCGTTGATATGCATCCCGTTTTTCTCAAGGCATTCGCCCGATACGCCGGGGCCGATGATTTCCGAAAGCCCGTAGTTATCGGTGGCGTCGAAATGGAATCCTTTTTCAAGCTCATGCCGGATGGATTCGCTCCACGGTTCGGCGCCGAAAAGGCCGTATTTCAGCTTGATATCTTTATCGGGGTCGATCCCCATCTCGTTCAAATAATCGAGGATATGCAGGGCGTAAGAGGGAGTGCAAATCAGCACAGTGGGACTGAAATCCTGCATAATTTTTATCTGGCGTTCGGTGTTCCCGCTGGATACGGGGATAATCGCCGCGCCGATACGTTCCAGTCCGTAATGGAGGCCGAATCCCCCGGTAAAGAGGCCGTACCCGAAGGAAATCTGCGCGATATCGTTCGCGGTAACCCCCGCGGCGGACGCCAGACGCGCGATCGCCTCCGCCCACATCTCCAGATCGTTACGGGAATACCCCACGACCGTGGGTTTCCCCGTAGTACCGCTCGACGCGTGGATACGGACGACGTCCTTCATCGGGGTCGCGAATAAATGATAGGGGAAGTTTTCCCGCAGGTCGTCCTTGACCGTAAACGGGAGACGGCGGATATCTTCGAGCGATCTGATGCCGTCCGGGCTGACCTTCATCGAGTCCAGTTTATCGCGGTAGAATTTTACGTTATCGTAGGTGTAACGCACCATCTTTTTCAGTTTCTGTAATTGGAGTTCCTTTAATTCTTTACGCGGCATGGTTTCGATTTGGGGGTTCCAGATAGGCATAAGCTCTCCCTTAGAATGTGAATAGGTAGATTCTAATACAAAAACGGATTTCTTTCAATGTTTATCGGTAAAAGGTCTCCTCTCTTTTGGGCTCTCTCCGGCATATATCGCGGAATTCGCAGAGCCCGCATTTGTCTTTCGTCTCGAATCCGGCTAAGTGGATTTCAGGTTTGGATTGATAGAAGACGGGGATTTCCTGATCGGCGTCGAAATCGCTTTTTACAGTGAACGGGGACAGATTGCCGTTTTCCATCAGCGAGGCGAGAAGCGCGATCTCCCGCTGTTTTTTATCCCATTCCGACGGGAAGTCAGCCGATTCCCCGGCGGAGGAAAATACCAGTCCGTCTTTGGCGTCGACGAACGAGAGTATGGAAATATAATTGAGTTCTTTAATCGCGTCCTCTTTCATTATCAGTTTCATATAGGAAGCGGCGTAAAGATAGAGTTGGAACAAGCGGAGCGGGATCTGCGAATAATTCGCGGAATATTTCGAGACATTTCCGCTCTTATAATCGATGATCCGGTAACTATTCGCCCCGTCCCCTTTATCGATACGGTCGATCTTACCCTGAACCCTGACTTTTTTACCATGGATACTTAACTCGGAATTTTCGATACGGAATTCCAGCTTATCCGGCAGATAATTCTCACGAAGTTCCTTCTCAAACATCACGAAATCATGCAGTGTCTTCCGGTAGAATTCGACCTCGTAGTCGAATACCATGCCGCCCGATTTACCGTTTTTACCGCTTCGCAGTGCGAGCCCTATCGCAAGGTCGAGCATCTTGTAATTCGGGAGTTCATTCATGTCGTCGTTTATTGTCGATGTTACATAGTGGAACAACACCTCATGCAGGAATATCCCTTTATAATCGTCGCGGATGGTATTTTCGGGATAAGTCTCGGGCTTCAATTCAAGGAGATACTTCATGAAGAACGCATACCGGCAGTTCCCCATTGTCTCGAGCATAGTAGCGCTGTACCCGTGTTCACTTTGGAACGTCCCGATTGCGGTATCGAGACGGGGTTTATCATCCAGAATGCCCATCGCCCGGATATCCTGCGGGAGAACGCCGGATAGAAAAGCCTCATTCTCTCTATTAATTCGCCCGGCGTATGCGGCCATATCGTCGGCATACCGTAAAAACGGCAGATTCTCCCGGAGTTCCCCGCGGAGTTCCGCGCCGAGAAACGGGTGGTGCGTCGAGATAAAGAAGCGGAGATCGTAGATTTTGAGCCATTCGCTGGTCGGGACGATATCGAATAATTTCGGGGGAAACGCCTGATCGGGTTCGCGGGGAGGTATGCTGACGATAGCTTCTTGCGGTACGCTCCGGTAAATAGTATTGAGGAAGAAGGACGGGAGATTATAGTCCCCTTTTTCACTGAAGGAATTCCGGCAGAGATAGAGATTATGAGTGGGGCGGGAGACCGCGATATAAAAATCGAAACGTTCCAGATCGGTGCGTTTTTCCTCGGTGGGTAAAATCATATTGCGGAAACGCTCGTTAAGGCGGATTCGTTCGTTCTGGTTAAGGATGGATAAGGCCGCCAGCCCGGGAAACTCGCCCTCGTTGAGGCCGGTGATAAAGACCGTATGGAAATCGGTCTCACGGAGGTCGTAGGGTGTCAGTATTTTTACGCAGTTCCCGGGGAAGATTTCATAACGGTAACGGGTTTCCTTCACGATCTCCGTAAACAGTTTATAGAGTTCGTCGAAGCTGAATTTTTCCGATTCCAGCACGCGAAGGGCGGTTTGTAACGATACCAGCAGTTTCTTCAGTTTCTGGAACGCCGTATAATCCTTAGTGACTATCCAGTATTCCGGGGAGTTTTTCAGATCGTGGTCGTCGATCGTCCTTTCCATCCCTGACGCGGCGATCAGGTTAAATAACCACGTATTGAATTCCCCGAACGTCACGTTATCTCCCGAACGGAAGCGGAATAGGAGGCCGACGAACCGGGTGAACTTATCGCGGAAATCGGTCAGACGCCGGAGTTTTTCCGATAGCCTGTCCGCGGATAAATCGTCCCCGTCGTCCGCGGGCTGATCCTTGTTTTCCAATTCCCCCCGGTAATATCCGATCTTATTGTCGATATAGGATATCCATTCGTCCTTCGTTCCCTGGTAATACTCGTGATAAAGGAATTCCGTGCCGCTCAGCGATTTCCAGTCGCGATTATGGGTATACCCGGAATTGGCGATCGACAGCAGATCGACGCTGTCCATCCCCTTGACGGCGCACCGGAAGAGATGAAGGATATATCCGATCGCGGGATTGGTACGGAGGGGCTTATCTTTCGTATAGTAGAACGGGATACCGAAATTGGTGAAAATCCCGTCGATCAGGTGGTCGTACTCCTCGGGATTGCGGACGACGACCGCGAAATCGTTATATTCGAGGTTTCCCTGCGCCTTCAGGCGGGCGATCTCGCAGGCGATCAGTTCGATCTCACGGTATTTACCGTAGCCGTCGATTTCGTATATTTTATCTACATCGACGGGAGTTTTTGAAAATTTCAGGAACCGTTCCGCAAGCACGGAGAACGGATGATTCCCCTCGCCGATATTGATATATTCCACATCGAAGTTTTTTTCGAACATTTTTAACGTATCGCCGATCACGGGATAATCGGTATCCGGGATCGCCATCTGTACGGGTTTCCCGCTGTTTTCGAAGGTACGAATCAGACTGCTGACAAACCCGAACTGGGCGGCGGTAAAATCGAAAAATCCGTCGAAATAGAGGGCGCTGTAACCGGCGGGCGTATCGTTCCCGATAATCTCCGACGCGGTACGGGTGTAAAGATAATAATCGTATAATCCTTTTTCGGTTAGAAGCCGCTCGTACTCGCCGTAGATGAGTTTGATATCGTGCCACTTGTCGGGGTTGCCCATCTCGTCATGGATAACGTCACGGTTCAGGATCGCCGCCGCGCGGAGTTCGAGGATGAGGGAATGGAGCATGCGGATGATGCCGGGTGAGTTCTGGATATCCATGAAGTACCGGAAATCCGGAGCGCGTTTCTCGGCGATCAGCCGGATTATCAGGAATGTTTCAAAATCGCTCAACGCATTGACCGGGTGGGATTTCCTGTAGGCGGAGTTCTCGACTGTCGCGCGGATAAATTCGTCCAGCGTAAAAACCGGACGCCCGGTAAATCCCCCGGTCGCGGCGGACAGTTTCTTGATAAATAATTCCTTCTGAAACCTGCCGGGTACGATGACTAAAGGTTCGTTATTGGATTTTAGGAGGCGCGCGGTTTCATCGATAAAACGGGCGGTTTTCCCGCTCTTAGGCTTTCCCTTGAGTATCTTCATCCGCTCTCCCGTATTTCAACATCCTCTGACCAGACGAAAGTTTTCACGTGTTATTCTAACGCGCCGCGCTGGGGTGTCAAATTAACGGGCGGCGAATGAATCAATCTCCCCCGGAAACGGTGCTGTCGTAGGGAAGAAGTTTCCCGCTGAAATATTCCGTCTTAATTTCATACTCGACCGTAACTGTTTCGAGATCGTTATAGAGACTGTCGAGCTTCGACTTCGATTCGCTGATAGACACGCTGAGAGCGCGGATAGTATCCGTATCGCTTTTAGACGCGGCCTCGATCAGATCGTTATTGCTCCGGTCGATCAGGTTCTCGAGCGTAACAATCTCGGCCTCAAGCGAATCCATCCGCTTCTTGAGGGGATTTAATGTCCGGCTTTTTTCCTCAAGAATCTCGGCGCGGATTTTTCGCAGGTCTTTTTTATTGATTACGGTGTCGGCGATAACCTTTTTTACCGGCTCCGTTCCGCTCAACCGTTCGTCGGCCCAGCCGAACTGTTCGAGGAACTCGTCATAGGTGCCGTGGAAGATGTACGGGAAGGATTTCCCGTCCGGCCCCGCGCCGTTATCGTCGAAAACGATCAGCTTTGTCGGGATAGACCGCAGAAACATCTCGTTATGCGTGACCATCACAAGCGCGCCCTCGAATTGGTCGAGCGCCTCGAGAAGCGCGTCGGCGGACTGCATATCGAGGTGATTGGTCGGCTCGTCCAGTAGAAGCAGGCTGCACGGCGAGGCGATAATTTTAGCGAGCATCACCCGCGCGCGTTCGCCGCCGGAAAGGACGTCGACCGTCTTCTGGGACATCTCGCCCTCGAAAAGCATCGATCCCGCGATACTGCGGGCGCGTTCCCGCGACGGGACCGGCATGACACCGGATATCTCCTCCTCCACCGTCAAGTGGGGGGTGAGGGTATCGCGGTTTGTTTGCCCGAAATATCCGATATCGGCCTGCGGATGCAGGACTATTTCCCCATGACGCGGGGTAAGTTCGCCGGACAGAAGACGGATGAGGGTGGACTTTCCCTTACCGTTCTTCCCGATAATCGCGATCTTCTCGCTTTTCTCAAGGGCGAAGCTGAAATCGCGGATAATGTTATCCGTCTGATACCCGAATGCAAGGTTCTTTGCTTCGAATACCCATTTCCCTGAGATGGGAAGGTGCTGAAACGCGAAGTCGAGGTCTTTTATTTCCGCGAGGTGGTCTTTCTTTTCAATTTTCTGGAGCGTTTTGATGCGCGACTGAACCATCCCGGCAAGCCGGGCTTTCGCGCGGAAGTGGGTGATGAACTCCTCGATACGTTTCCGTTCCTTCGCGTCGTTTACGCGTGTTTTTTCGTATATCTCCTCGTCCTTTGCAATCTGGAGGTACATCTTACTGGTGTCGCCCTTCATTTTCCTGATAACGCGGCGGTGGATGGCGACCGTATGATTGATGACCTTATCCATAAATCCCCGGTCGTGGGTAATCAGGATAAATTCACCCTTCCATTCTTCGAGGAATTTACGAAGCCAGCGGATAGAGATAATATCGAGAAAGTTGGTCGGCTCGTCGAGGAGAAGCATATCGGGAGAAGAAATGAGGAGTTTTGCGAGATTGATACGCACCTGAAACCCGCCGGAGAATGTATGCGGAGACGCGGCGAGGTCGTCCTTACCGAAGCCCAGCCCGAACAGGGTTTTCTCGGCCAGCCATGTATCGTTCCGGCGCTGTTCGGGAAGCGCGGAGATGCATTCGTCCATCACGGTGGGTTTGGAGAACGCAATCTTCTGCTCCATGAAGCCTATCCGGTAATCCTTGGGGATAACCACCTTCCCGGAATCGGGGGTTTCCTGCCCGCAGATCAGACGGAGCAGGGTGGATTTCCCATGCCCGTTCCTACCGGTCAGGCCGATCTTTTCGCCCGCTTGTATGGAGAGATCGATATTTTCAAATAAGACCTGATGCGGATAAAGTTTTGAGACGCCGATTAGTTGAATCATACCCCTGACCGAATTTTTTCGTTTATTGTAGCCGATATGAAGGGTTTCGTCAAGCAAAAAATAAATATTCATTTTTACTTGACTGTTTGCCGATACAGGGTATAATCAATGGTATAGAACAGGAGGGTAAAGATGGATAAACCGAGATGTGCTCTCAAATTGATCTACAGTTGCTTCGATTGTTTTTATTTCCAGAACCGTTCGGCTCATATCGACATTCAAAAAGAAAAGTACCACTGCATGGTAGAAAAAAAGGACTTTTCTTTTGATAAGATGTTTCCTAACGGGGTACCAGCATTCTGTCCGCTTCCCGAATTTGAAAGCATACGCCCCGCGAAGGAATTCGGGCCGTTCCAGACAATCCAGAAGAAGCTGGAACAGGTTACCGCGAAGAAGTAGCTATTTTACTTTCTTTTGATACCAGCGGGAAATATTCAATAACAATACAGGGAATACGGCCTGCGGGTTCGTATTCCCATACCGCATTTTTCTCCAAACTGTCTCAATCTCGCCGCAAATTTCCTGCAGTTCCGCCGAGTTGCAATTCCGTATTAATGGGATAGGCAGATCGGCGTATACCTGATCGAGAAACGGTTTATAATCTATCTGCCTGAGAAATTGCTGGCGCAGTATCTGAAGATTTCTGAAATAATCGATCAGCTCCTCGAGAAAATGGGTCTGCATATCGGGTACTTCGTCCGAGTTCAAAGCATCGATAAAACGGAACAGTTCGTATCCGTGCTGCACCTGCGGCGCGATTTTCGCGAAAAATTCCCTCACATTGTTCTGGCGTTTCATCCTGTACTGGTAAACCACGTCGCTCATCAGTTCGATTGTAGACTGGTGATTGCCGGGGTTTTCCCCGAATATCGTCTTAACCGACTGCGGGGAGAGACGGTCGAATTTGATCACGATACTCCGCGAGAGGATTGTCGGCAGGATTTGCGATAGTTCCGTTACCGTCAGGATAATGAGAGACTGCGAGGGAGGTTCCTCGAACAGCTTGAGCGCGGAGTTCTGCGCCTGTACGGTGGCGTTCTCGAATTCGCCGATGAGGGTGATTTTACGGCGACCCGACGCCTTTTGGGAGTGAAAATCGATAGTCTCGCGGATAAAATCGATGGGGATTTTCTGCTTCTTCGTCAGTTCGTCCGACGCGCGTTCTATTTTTCCAGCGAAGTCCTTATCGTCCATCAGGCGCTTATAGATACTGTTATTCAGAATTTCAAATTCCAGTTCTTCGCGGAGTACGGAAAATTCTATCTTCTTATCTTTGATTTTATCGGGAAGTTCCCCGAGGAAGATGGATTGAGAAATACGGCCGAGCAGGTATTTTAGATAACGGATAAGCTGTTCGAGTAATTTTTCATTCGCGATATTTTTCAGGAAGAACCTTGTTTTCAGGGAGAAATTATCGTTGCGGTAAAACAGGAAATCGGGCGAGAGAAAGGGGTCTTTTTCGAGGATATTCCGGGATAATAATAATCCCGCGGTAAACTTCCCGCATCCGGGGTTTCCGTGAAAAATCAGGGTTCTCCCCTGAAAATCGTCATTCAGCAGCTTTTGGAGCAGAATCGCGGGGTGTTTTTGGCCGATTAAATGTTTCTGCATATGCCGACCCTATCTTCCTTTTATATCCGTCATTACCAGGCGGGCTTCGGACATCCCGTTATAGGTATTGATCTCGGGATAACCGGCAATATCGAATGCGGAAAAATCCTTCAGAAGCGCGGAGATTTTCTTGGAGGCGCTCCATGCGACCATTTTTATGCTCGATTCGCCTTTCTTGAGCGTGAGTATCGCGTGATCGTTTTCCTTACCCATATAGAACACGTCGGCGATACGGACATTCTCGATCAGGTAATTAGGTATTTCGTTCCCGTTGCCCACAGGCTCCAAGATATTTTCAAGATAACGGATATTATTCATATTAAGCTCGGAAAAATCGGGCAGAACCGCGTCGATAAGGATTTCCTCTTTCAGGATATCGTTCTCATGCAGGGCGATGTATTCCTTAGCCTTGACCTTGAATTCGTCGAGTTTCTCGCGGTGAATAGTAAACCCGCCGGCATATTTATGCCCGCCGTATTGGGCGAAGTAGTCCGACATACTCTCGAGCATCTTGACAACCTCAAACTCCCCGCTCACACGCATCGACCCCGTGCATTCGCCGTTCTCGAGGGAGATAATAACGGCGGGTTTCTGGTACTCGTGCGTGATTTTATTCGCGAGCAGTCCCGTGATACCCTTAGGGATCTTTTCCGACGCGAGTATTAAAATTTTATCATCGTTCAATTTGTCTGCAATGATAGTCTGGCGGACATATTCCTCCGACACCTTCAGGAGGTTTTTCCGCTGGCCGTCCTTTTTCACAATCTCTTTAGCGAGCATTTCGCCCTCGTTTACTTTAGTACTGATCAGGAGTTCCGCGCTCAGGCTCCCGGCGCCCATGCGTCCCGGCGAGTTCAGTAACGGCGCGATATTCCACCCGACCTGCTTCGAGGTGATATTCTCCAACGGGAGCTGGGTTTCACGCAGAAGGGAAATCAGTCCGGTGGGGGCGTGCGCGAAGAGCTTCAACCCGTTTTTTACGATATTCCGGTTCTCACCGGTAAGCGGCATAATATCGGCGACAGTCCCGATTGCCGCGAGGGGAAGGTACTCGTTAACCATCTCGATAAAGCGGGAGTTCCTGCCGATCAGGAGACGGCGGTATACCTCGGAACAGACCTCGCAATCGGCAATACTGCGGTGCAGACTCGCGGGGTCGGGATAATGCCCGAGATGATTGGAAATAGTGATAAGCTTATGGTCTTTTGCTTTTTTCAGCATGACCTTGGACATTTTCAACGTATCTTCCATCGGGTTGGCGATCTGAGAAAGGCCGGCCTTCTTTAACTGATGCTGGAGAAATTTCAGGTCGAAATCGATCAGATTATGCCCGATCATCTTCCTGTCCCCGATAAAATCGAGCATCTCCCTGAGAGCCGTCTCGATAGGAATTCCGTCCTTCTCAAGTACTTCCTGCGTGATACCTGTAATATTGACTATTTCCTGTGAAAGCTGTTTGTTTATTTTGATCAGTTTCTGGAATCGGTCGACAATAACTCCGTTTGTGACCTTTAACGCGCCGATTTCGATAATCTCATCGTTATGGGGGTTGAATCCCGTAGTCTCGAGGTCGATAAAAATCAGTTCCTTATCGAAGTACTCGGGAAGCTCCTTTTTCTCGATCATAGCCCACGCGGTTTTAAAAGCGACACCCGCCCCGCTCAGCGAACGATACGGGAAACTATCCTCCGCGACTTTAGGATTGATGACCGCGTAGGCATCCGGCAAACGGTCTCTTGGCTCGTGGTGGTCGGTGATAATCACAGTCATACCGAGTTTATTCGCGAGGTCGACTTCGTTTAAAGCGGTAATCCCGCAATCGACGGTGATGAGAAGCTGTATCTCGTTGACCGCCGCCCATTCGACCGATTCCTTCGACAAGCCGTAGCTTTCGAATCCCTCGGGGATACGGTAGATCACCTGCGCGCCGAGTTTTTCAAGGAGTTTATACATAATCGCGGTCGCGGTAACCCCGTCCACGTCGCGGTCTCCGAATATCAGGATTCCCTTTTTATTACGGATGGTTTCTTCGATTTTAAGGATCGCCTTGTGCATGTCCCGGAAAAGGAAGGGATTATGAAGGTTGAGGAAATTCGGGTTCAGGTATTCCATCGCCCCGATATAACTATCGATATTCCTGTTGTTGAGGACGGATAGGATAAATTCCGGCAGAGAAACGTTCTGTTTCAGTTCGCGGATCCGGTCGCGGTTGGGGGAAAGGATTTTCCATTCGAGTTCTCTCATCCGGCCGTACCTACCGATTCTCTAGCAGAATGGACAGGAGCGCCATTCTGATATAGAGACCGTTATGCGCCTGACGGAAATAAGCGGCGCGGGGGTCTTTATCGACTTCGTACTTTATCTCGTCCACACGCGGCAAAGGGTGCATGACAATCGAACTTTTCGGCAGTATATCCAATATCTCATTATCGATAATATAAATCCCGTGCGCCTTCTCATATTCGTCAATAGACGCGAACCGTTCCCTCTGGACTCTCGTCTGGTAGATAACATCCACCTTACCGGCGACCTCCCGGAGATCGGAATTTTCCTCATAATCCACCCCGTGCTTCTCCAGATGTTCCTTGATATCGGCGCCCATCTTAACATTCGGGGGAGAGACGAAGTACATTTTTATACCGTTGTATTTCGCGAGAAGGTACGCGAGCGAACGAACGGTGCGTCCGTTTGCAAGATCGCCCACCATCGCGATTTTCGTCCCGTCGATATGCCCGATTTCCTTCTTGATGGTAAATATATCGAGAAGCGACTGCGTGGGGTGCTGTCCGGCGCCGTCTCCGGCGTTGATAATGGGGATTTCGCTGACTTCGCTGGCACGGTGCGCCGCGCCGGCCTCGTGATGACGCAGGACGATCACGTCGCCGTACCCGCTGAGGACGCGTATCGTATCCTCGAGAGTTTCGCCCTTCGCCGCCGAGGAAAAGTTCTGCGCGTTTTCCGTCGACGCCACGCTACCGCCCAGACGTATCATCGCCGATTCGAACGACAGACGCGTGCGGGTGGACGGCTCGTAAAACAGGGAGATCATTATTTTATTGGTCAGAGTTTTTACCTGGGTGGAGAGTTTTTCCATGATATGCGCGACATCAAAGAGCTCTTCCAGCGATTCTTTTGTGAATTGCTGAGATTCGATGACATGCTTGAGTTTCATAATCCCCTCCGATTGATAAGCTCAAATATTATACAATAGAATCGGCTAAAAGAAAAGATTCACCGCGTTTCATTTAATGCGCAGTCTGAAAAGGGGATGAAAGGAATCGTATATTTATATTCCGAGATAAACTTCCGCGGCGACATTGTACCCCTGGAAGCCGAATTCTCCCGGATAACGCCCGAGCTCCTTACCGTACAGCGAGAAATGAATCTTGACATGCAGGTAAGTAGCGGGTATCCACAGGAAAATGTACTTGATGACAGGTATCTCCGCGAGAATCATCGGCGTCAGGTGTACGGTAAACCCGAGTGTGGGATAACCGGAGTTGAGGCCGAACCCGATATGCAGGATATCGAACAGGAACTTAGTGTCGAACCCGGCGTGAATTTTACCGAGGAACGAGATGGGATAGGTATAGAGCAGGTCGTCGAACTGGAAATAGAACGACGGGTCGTTGACGATAAACCAGATGGACTTATCGAGCGGGATGATATAACGGAAGCCGAGCGACAGGTCGGGAAGTTTCCACCCGAAAAATGCGTCGCTTACCCCGCTTTTGAGCCAGTAACGGGGCGAAAGGATATCGGAGAGCTTTCCCGCGACAATGAACTGCGAGGTGACCGGCTTATAGAATCCGAAGTCGAGCGCGAGACCGAATCCTCCGCGCGCGAGCTGACCGTCCCCGAACGCGGAAAAATTGAGGAAGTCGCCCGATTCTGCTGTTTTTGTATAATCGATTATCTGCTGGTACATCGTTAAGGCGTCGCCGATATTATCAGTGTGCCCCTGAATCTCCACGAATGCCCTGACCGTATAGCCGAGGAATATCTTTCCGACCAACGGGAAATCCACCTGACCGACGCCCATCGCGAACGCAAGCCCCGCTTGAGCATTCAGGTCAACGACAGGGTCGTCCACCAGCAGGAGACTTTTATTATCGCCGAAGAACCCGACACGCGCATCGGTGGATACATAGAACGTGATCCCGAAGTGATGCCTGTAATAGGATAATACGTTGACATTGATTTCGGTGGAAAACCCGATTTTATCGTTTTTCGCGATTTGGATAATATTACTGATCTGGTCAATAGCGGTTAACGGCGTAGTGTTGAAAAGTGGGGACAGGTCGATTACCCCGAATGTTAACGCCGATACCAAAGGCAATAACATTGCCTGATCCGCCTTACTGGTATTAGAAAGCGAGCCCCGCATCATGTCCATGAAGTAGGAGGATTGATAGATCGCGTCCTCGGATACCATCGTGCTCGCGAAGACATTCAGGATAAACAATCTCCCGAAACTGTAGGAAGGCGCATAGACACGCGGGTCGATGGTGGCGTCGAGATAATCGAACGGGGGCTTGTCTTCATCGTCGTCGATGGAAGTGTTCTGATAATCATAATCAATCAGGATACTATTGGGGTTAAGCATAGTCATACCATAATTATTCAGCAATCCCGGGTTATTGAGGCCGAGCATCGGGTTGGCTTCGTCGAATAAAGTGACTCCCCCTATATATCCCGTACCCGCGCTCTGGAAATTCTTCGCGCCGAGGGCTAACGGAAGGGTGAGTATAAAAAGTAAAATAACCGGTATCAGTTTTATTCGAACCATTTGCGCATCCTATTCGTTATCATGAACCGAACATACCCGAGAACAGTTGTAAAAGATTACTCAATTCACTCATCGAAAAACTATTCGTTAAGTTGGATATCAGTGAGTTCAGGTTATTCGTACCGATATTCGTGAGGTCGCTCCATGTTTCGGTGAGGCTCTTTAATCCGCCTGTATGACTCGCCCATGGAGACGGGATAAAATTCGAGACATGCAGGTAAAAAGCCTGCGTGCCGACAATTACCTCATGGAAATCGTTTAACGGGGTCTGGAACTGCGCGACCATCCCGTTCGCCATAGTGTAGTATGCAAATAAATCCGCGAGACCGCTGACTGAGTTGGAGTTCGTCGACGCGTCCAGCATGGAATCGTAAAACGTTGCAAATCCGCCGCCTAACGAACCTAAACCCAGTAATTTCACAAGATTGGTATCGAATAACTCGAGATAGCGTTTCGGACGGAGTAAACAACCCTTAATATCATCGATTACATAGAGTTTATCGTTCAGGAATTTCATCAGTATCAACATATTTTCGATACTATCATGCGCATTTTCCAGCGTGCCGATGATATTCGAACCGGAATTGGATTCGTTGACTTCCATCGTCGCCGTAATATTCGACATCATCGCCTCGAAGTCCATAATGAATACCGGGGTCGTGGTAGTCCCGTCGTTAGAAAGGGCCATAATGTCGCCCGGACCGCCGAAAACCCCGTCGTTATTATAATCCAGCATCGAGAAAGTAAGGTCGAACATGTATGAAATGAGAAGCATCAGGTTTGCTTCGAGACTATCCCCCGTAATGACGCCATCGCCCAATCCGTTAACGATACCGTATGGGCTATTCAGGATACCTATGATAGATTGGTAAAATTTCTGGTTAGGGAAGAGCTGGATTGCCTTCTGTCCGGCGGGAGACGCGATAACAGTGAAGAGATCTTCCGCCTGGAAGTTGGAATTATTCAGCATCTCCGCGGAAAGGGCCATCATAAAATCGGGAAGGAAATGCCAGAACGCCGCGCGCGCGAATCCGACCCTCGCTTTAGAATTGCCGGGGTCGATCACCAACGCGTTGGAATAGGCCGACAACGCGCCGTCATAATCCCCGTCGTTATAGAGCTGTTGTCCCTTCTCGGTGAACGACTGCGTGTTGAATCCCGTGAATGAAGGGTTAGCCCATTCGAAGAAGTTACATCCTGCCAATACGAGTGTCACCATCGACAACACTATGAAGTAAATTGCCATGACGCGCGGTTTAAATGAAATTCCCTTACCGTTATTCATAATCGTTCCTTCTCAGGGATTAATTACCCTCGACCGATTTAGTCACAGTCAATTCGGCGGGCTGGGATATTTTATTGCCCAGTTCGTCGGTTACCGAAACAATGACTTTATAGGTAGTATCGAGCGCGACCGGTTTCCCGCCGTCGTCCAGCATATCCCATTTTACATTCTTGGGGGGCATCCCGGTTCCGTCGAACTTTTTAACCTGCGTACCGGCGGCATTCATGACGTTCATAGTCCAGCTGATGATTTCGTAGCGGCTTTCGACGTCTACCTGGAAGTTGACCTGCGGCATCTTGGTCTCGTCTTTTACCGCGATAGTCGCGGGATTGATCTTAAATGTAACTATAGGAAGCTGGCTCGCAATCTCATTTTCCACTTCTTTCTTCACATCGTCGCCCTGACTGACGGGCGGATGAGTGAGGACAAGCGCGATATAATCGATGACATGGGATACCTTTCCCTGTACCGACGACAGCCAGTAAACCTGACCGTTATCGCGGTTATACAGTTTGAGATTGATAACTATATAACTTTTCCCGAAATTCTCGTTAAAGCGGAAATATTCGATATCCCCGGTAAGGACCGCGTTCGCGGCCTGCGTCTTGTTGATATCATAGGTAGTGACCACGCTCTGGTTGACCCCTTCGACGTTCAGTGTACCGGTCTGGTTCTTGATATCCTTCGCGATTTTTATGCTGTTCGGAAGCGAAAATTCATAGATAGTAACGTTATAACGGGTCAGGTGCTTCTTGAGCCCGTTATTGAACAGGATTTCTACCTGTTCCTGAGGTGCGCCGTTTAAAATGGCCATAGCCGCGCTGAAATTATCGAATAACAGCACAGAGAATTGTTGGCCGTAACGGTAAACGGGGCTTGCCGACGGTTTCATGTCGGGATTAAAATCGTACTGCTTCAGGTTTAAAGCAAAAAAAGTAACGGGTAATAATACGATACCCAAAAGTATCCCTAATCTTTTCATTTTATCCTCCACCGCTATTTTTAAAACGTTTTATACTCGAAAGAAAAATCCCAACTGATGGACGCGCTGCCGACAGGAGCCACTACCAGATTCGCGTAAACGCGGAATCCGATAAAAAACTCCTGCGCAAGCGGAATTTGTAATCCGATACCCGCGGGAAACGCCATCGATGAAAAATCTATCGGGAAACGGAATCCCGTAAACGCATAGAAATCGTTGAGGCCGAAATCCCCGATGAGTGGTAAGTCGAAATGAAAGAACTGTCCGGGAAAGAATTCCTCGTGAATGCCCCATTGCAGGGCGGTAACAAAGGGATCGAAACGCAGGTAGGGTTTGACGACTAAACCGTCGATATCGAATAATTCGAACGAAGGAGCGCCCATGACGTCATAGGGTCCGTAGGCGAATTCAAAACCCGTGAATTTTACAGTTTCGGCATAGAGAGAATTGCCGGCAAGCGCAAAGATAAAGATGAGACAGCCCACCCAAATTTTCATAATCCGCAACCCCTATAGGTTATCGTAAGTTATTATAGCACGATTTTAGAATAAATCAAATAAAAAGTGCATGAGAAATGTTTCAATAATTTCAATTTTCGTATATAATAATTTCGAAAATCATTCAGGAGTGGAAAATGCGTAGTGACACGGTAAAAAGCGGCGCACAGCGCGCCCCGCACAGATCGCTTTTTAAGGCGATGGGTTTCGATAACTGGGAATTGAAACGTCCTCTCATCGGTATCGCTAACTCGTTTAACGAAGTGATTCCCGGACATATACATCTCAATCAGATTGCGGACGCCGTAAAGAAGGGTGTTTATGCCGCCGGGGGTATGCCCGTCGAATTCAACACCATCGGTGTATGCGACGGTATCGCGATGGGGCATCAGGGGATGAAATACTCCCTCCCTTCCCGCGAACTCATCGCCGATTCGGTGGAGACGATGGTACAGGCGTACCAGTTCGACGGTCTCGTACTGATCGCTTCGTGCGATAAAATTATCCCCGGAATGCTGATCGCCGCGATGAGGATGAATATCCCGACTATTTTCGTCAGCGGCGGGCCGATGCTGCCGGGTTATGTCAATAAGAAACCCGTCGGACTGGACAAAGTCTTCGAAGGGGTCGGTGAATTCAACAGCGGGAAAATCACTGAGAAGGAATTGGAAGACATCGAATGTTCCGCGTGTCCCGGAGCGGGCTCATGTTCGGGTATGTACACCGCGAACACGATGAGCAATCTCGCCGAAGGGTTGGGTATCGCGCTCCCGATGAACGGGTCTATCCCCGCGGTATATGCCGAACGCATCATGCTTGCCAAGAAAACAGGATTAAAGATACTCGAACTGGTTGAGAAAGATATCAAGGCGCGGGATGTTATGACCAAGAAGGCGTTTGAGAACGCAATCGCGCTCGATATGGCGCTCGGGGGTTCGACCAATACTACCCTGCACCTTCCCGCCATCGCTTACTATGGAGACATCGACCTCCAGTTGAAGGATTTCGCGCCGTTTACGGAAACTACCCCGCATCTGACGACCCTTGCTCCCGCGGGTCCGCATCATATCAACGACCTTTACTACGCGGGCGGAGTTCCGGCGGTGCTGAAGGAGTTATCAAAGAAAAAACTCGTCCATCTGGATACGATTACCGTTAACGGCAACTCGTTGGAGCAGACGCTGAAGGATTTTGTCGCGTTTAATAAAAATACCGACGTTATCCGCCCGATCGAGTCTCCCGTGCACGCTTCCGGCGGGCTTGCGGTGCTTACCGGCAATCTTTGTCCCGACGGCGCTGTGGTGAAGCAGGCGGCGGTCGATCCGTCGATGATGAAGCATAGCGGCCCCGCGCGCGTCTTCAACAGCGAAGAAGAGGCGAATGAGGCGATTATGGGGAAAAAGATCAATAAAGGCGACGTGATCGTCATCCGTTACGAAGGCCCCAAGGGCGGGCCGGGTATGCGCGAGATGCTCAGCCCCACTTCCGCGATTGCGGGTATGGGGCTCGATAAGGACGTGGCGCTGATTACCGACGGGCGTTTCTCCGGCGCGACGCGCGGCGCGTCTATCGGGCATATTTCCCCCGAGGCGGCGTCCGGCGGATTAATCGGGCTGGTCGAGGAGGGCGATACAATCGAGATTGATATCGATAATAAAAAGCTTAACCTGAAAGTTGCCGATAATATTATCGAAGAGCGGCGTAAAAAATGGAAACCGCTCGAACCTAAGATAAAAACCGGATATGTCGCCCGTTACGCCGATATGGTCAGTTCCGCGAACCTCGGGGCGGTGTATCTTAAAAAATAACCGGATGGTTAAATGAAGAGATTTCCGGCCTATTTGATTGTCATTCTCGGTCTCTCGATTGTACCCGCGGGTTTATTCTCCGCAAGTAAGGCGTCGGACGCGTACTATCAGGCATACGACGCGATGAACGCTGGGAAATATGCCGAAGCCGCCGATTTATTCACGCAGGCCATTTCCCAGAAACCGGGGTTTACCGACGCATACTACGGGCGCGGGTTCTGCTACGAGCAGATGGGGAAATTTGCCGACGCGATGAACGATTATAAGAAAACCATCGAGCTCGACCCGAATCACGCGAAGGCTTATAATAACCTCGGCGTAGTATACTTCAAGCTCTATAACGATAAAGAGAACGCCGAGAAGAACTTCAAGAAGTCGATGGAGTTGTCCAAAACCAACTCGCTCGTCTATTTCAATCTGGGTTCCATCTATTATAATCAGAAGCGGTATGACGAGGCGATCAGGTTTTTTAACGAGGCTATCAAACTTCGTCCGGCGTATGTCGAGGCTCTTAATACGCGCGGGCTCTGTTATTTCTGGCAGAAGGACTACACTAAGGCGATCATGGATTTTTCAGCGGTGCTGGTGTCCGAGCCGAATAATCCCGCGGCTCTGGTAGGGCGCGCTATTTCGTGGGTATCGGTCAATAAATACACGGACGCGAAAAACGACGTCGACAAGGCGTTAGCGCTCGACCCGGGAAACCGTTACGCCCTCAACTGTATGGGCGCGATTTACCTCGAGTCGGATAGATTCGATACCGCGCTGGGGTATTTCAATTCCGCGCTCAGCCAGGATCCGAATTTCGACGACGCCCTTTTTAATCGCGCGCTGGTCTATTTCAACACCGGGAAGTACGATGACGCGCTATCCGATATGGACAGTCTGTCGCCCCTGATGAAACAGTCCGCGATTTACTACCAGCTCCGAAGCCGTATCTATTTCGAGAAGTCCGATTACGGGAAAGCCGCCGATGACGCGAAGAAGGCGTTGGAACTCGACGGCGCGTTGACGACACCGAACTATATACAGGGGCTATCCGCCTATTTCAGGAACGACTACTCCGGGGCGGCGGGTTATTTCACGAAATACATCGAGAAGATAAAAGACGAGAAATCCTCTCTGAACGCTTTATATTTGCGGGGATTGTGCTATCTTAAAGATAAGAACTACAGCGGCGCGGTAAACGATTTCGGGAAAGCGGTCGACCTGAACCCTAAACTGATCGCGGGGTATCTCGGATTAAGCGACGCGTATAATATGCAGGGTTCCGCGAACGCCGCAATCGGGAAACTGACGCTCGGGCTGAACGCGAACCCCGGATCGGGGCTTTTGTACTATACGAGAGGCAATATCTATATCGATACCGGCGATTATGAGAAAGCCGGCGCGGATTTCCAGAAGGCGTTCCAGCTGGGAATACCCGGCGCCGATAAAAAGAGCATGGAAATCCAAAGCTATGTGGAGTACCTGAAAACAGTGACTAATACGCCCGGTATTCAAAAATAACGATAGGGCAGTTCTAAAAACTTCATGGAAATGAAATGAATACGCATAATTATCGAATAAAAAAGGTATTACTATGTCACTGCGAGCCTGCCTTCTACTGAAGGTAGACAGGGAACGCAGTGACGAAGAAGTCTATGTAATTTATTAAATGACAATAGAATAGATTGCTTCTACCGCGCTTCAATAAATTTTGTAGCGCGGCATCGCAATGACAGGGTTATTTTACTATTTGGTAATTTCGGAATTATTATTGAGTTATTAGAACTGCCCTATAGAATTTATAACACGTCCATAAGTGAGTGGATTATGGCTCGTTATTTCCTTGCCATCCTTCTGACGTTTCTCATCACCCCATCTATCCTAGTCTCCCAGGACGTTTCCGTGCCCGGGCAGGCGATCAAGTATTTCCAGCAGGGCGTTAAGTATATGGACGTGTGGGACTACGATGGCGCGATCCGGGAGTTCCGCAACGCTATCACGGTCTATCCCGTCTATACCGACGCGTATTTTTATCTGGCGTGGGCTTATGATAAAAAGGGCGATAAGGCGCAGGCTTTTACCTTTTATGAGGCCGTCCTGACGATCGACCCGTCCTATGCTAAAGCTTATATCAACAGGGGCGCGATTTACGCAAATACGTTCAAGGATTTCCCAAAGGCGGTCGCCGACTTCGAGAAGGCGATCTCCATCAACCCGTCCCTCCATGAGGCTTATTATAACCTCGGGGTGATCTTCCTTGAGAAAGACCAGTACGACAAGGCTTTGCCGTATTATAATAAGGCGATTGAGGTTAATCCGATGTACGAGAGCGCCTATTATAACCGGGGTTACCTCTATATGAAAACCGGCCAGCTCGATCTGGCGCAGAAAGACCTGACGAAAGCGCTGCAGATCAACCCGAAGAAAGCGTCGGCGTATGTGACTCTCGGGATGGTGTATTACAAGAAGTCCGAGCCGGATAAAGCGATGTCCAATTTCAACGCGGCGCTTTATTTCGACCCGAAGAACAGTTCCGCTTTCAGCGGTATCGGCACAATCTACTCCGATAATGGGTATTTCGACAAGGCGCTCGCCGCCTATGACAACGCGGTGAAGTATGACCCGAAGAGTGAGGTCGCGTGGAATAACCGGGGCAACATCTACCAGATGCAGGGGAAATACGGCCTCGCGCTAACGGATTATGAGACCGCGCTCAGCATCAAATCGAACTATGCGATAGCCCTTATCAGCAAAGGGACGCTATTCTTTGAAACGGGCAAATGGGACGACGCTCTCGCCTTGTTCGATCAGGGGAAGGCGCTCCAGCCTAAAAACCCGTTACCGTACTACTATACCGGGCTGATCGCGTACCTCAGGGGAGACCTACCCGCTGCATCGGCTGGTCTTTCCAACGCGGTCGCTCTGGCCCCGGATAACCCGTTATTCCTCACTGTTTCCGCGAGGGTGTTTCTCGCGCGGAATTTGCCCGATAACGCGATAGTTGCCGCGAAAAAGGCGCTTTCCATCGATCAGTATAAATACGACGCCTATCTGATACTCGCCGAAGCGTACATTGTCAAGGGAGATAATTCTCAGGCGCTGGATGCCCTTACCCGCGCGGCGGAACTATTGCCGCATCATCCGCTCGTATTATACAGGCTGGGATTGTTATTGATAGGTATGAATCAAAAAGATAAGGGGATAGAAACCCTCAAGAAAGCCGCGTCTCTCGGCAGTCAGGAAGCGTCTATTGCGCTCAAGGAAAACTTCGGAATATGATTATCGCAATTCCTTAATCAGTTTCCGGTAGATATGCTCCGCGGTCAGCCCGAAATGCTGGAACAGCGCGGACGGCGTGCCCGATTCGCCGAAAACGTCGTTGATACCGATTCGCATCACTCTGGACGGGTATTCCTCGCTCAGGATTTCGCAGACCGCGCCTCCCAAGCCCCCGATGATAGTATGTTCCTCAAGGGTGACTACGAGACGGGTGCGTTTCGCGACGGAAACAATCAGTTCTTTATTGATAGGCTTGATGGATGTCACATCGACT
>JABLXV010000023.1 GCA_013177895.1 Brevinematales bacterium
CTGCGAATCACATCGAGAGCCGACCTTCCGATCGAACCTGTCGCGCCGAGTAAAACCAGCCGTTCCATCTTGCCCCCTTAATCCCACACCGCGAGGTTGCGGGAGTGCTCGTCATAGAATATGACTCCGTCGGTGCGGAAAGAGTACCGGTAGGTAAAAAAAAGTTTGAGTCTTTCCTTCTCGTCAACACCGCCGGCGAAAACACATGCGTACTTCTTGCCGCCCTTCCGCGCGAGAAAATCCACCTTCAGCGCGCACGCCTTCTCGTTATCGTCGATATAGAAATGATATTCATTGGATACCGTGTGACGGTAGACCTCGAATCCCGCCTGCCGCAGTTTATACCAAAAAAACCTCCTCTCCTTAGGAAGGGAGAGAAGGCTTTTTAAAATTCGTTTTTTTTCAAGAATTTTAACGCCGAGCCAAAGCCCGCCTGCCCCGCATACCAGAACAAATCCGGCAAGGGCAAGTAGAAAGCGCGAACCCATCAGTTCGTCATAACTTTCGCGGCGTCATCCACACTATTGATAATCTCGAAAAGACCGTCCAATTCGACGATTTTCAGGGTTTTTACGACATTCTGGCTGAGATTGCTGAGTATCAGACGTCCGTTAATATCCTTCAACTGGCGTAAGGTGGCGATAAAAACACGGATACCGCTGCTGCTGAGATAATGCACATCGCCGAGGTCGAATATAAATAACTTACTGCCATTGTTTATATGTGTATTTATTACTTCTTCCAATTCAAGAGCTTGATTTATTTCAAGACGGCCGGAAACGCGCAAGATAATGATGTCACCTCTTTTTTCGGCATCAATCATACCATCCTCCATAAAGATACATTTACATCCCCAATATGATAAAAGAAATCAAGAAATTTGTCAATCTTGAGCCGGAAATTATTAGCCGGAAAATCTATTCCGCTTTCGCGGTAGTCATCTCGCAGTTGCCCTCGAAGACAACCCCGTCGGCGATTTTCAGTTTGGGGGTTTTGATATCCCCGTACAGTTTCGCGGTAGTCAGGAGTTCGAGACGCTTCCGCGCGGTAATATTCCCGCGGATCTCGCCGCCAATAATCACCTCGTCGCAATAAATATCGCCTTCCATCTTGCTGTCTGGCCCGATTACCAGCAGTCCCTTCGCGTCCACAGTCCCGTGATACTTTCCGTCTATACGAAGCGATTCTTTAAATTTCATCGTACCGTCAAAAAATGTGTTACCGCTTAACGTCGTCTTCGTCAGGAAATCGCGGTAAGGATCAATCGTCTGAGCCATGCAAATCCTCCAAATATCGTTTGGTTATTTTGTAGTCATCACAAATACGCCGTCCCAGTTTTCCGGGGGCGGTGTTTTCATAAAATGATCGCAGCGATCCATATAGAGCTGCGCGGGACCGTCGTTCGGGACAAACTCCAGGCATTTCTTAAAATATGCCTTAGCTTCGTTAAATTGTCTCTGCTTGTACAGTTCGAGCGCCTTATTGTAATAGGGCAGCATGTCGAGCTTTTCCTTTGCAACCATGTGTCCCTCCTATCTCTACTCAGTTTTCTTCTTCATGACATCTTTCAACGCGTCCACTTTCGACGCGGTCAGAGCGGCGGCCTGGTTTTCCTTCTGGATTTCGTCATAAATCTCCATCCGGTAGATTTTTACTTCCTTAGGCGCAACAATGCCAAGCTTTACCTGGTCTGGTTTCAGGCTCACTATTTTTATGACTATGTCGTCATTGATAATAATCGACTCGTTTTCCTTTCGGGATAAAACCAGCAATGACGTTTCCTCCCACCCCAATCTTTAAACGGAACTATGCCTTGCTCCCGTTCAGCGACACTTTATCATCCGACGTTTCCTCGGTTTCCTTGACTTGGAACACGAGGGCTTTCGTACCGTAATCGTTAATGTTCGATATGCCCTGGATACCGAAACGCTTGGTGGCGTTGATAACCAACGGGCCGAGTAAATTCATCGTCATCTTCGCGGGATCTTCAGGTATGTTCACGATCACGTAATCGAGCACCTCATCTCCTTCGGCAATCTGGAGCTGCTTCATATCCGATTCGTCGATCTTCAGTTCGTAGCCGGACATGAACATCCGGGGATTGATGACTATGAAAGCGACATTCGTCTCTTCCTTACTCTGAAGCCAATAAAATCCGGGAAGGTCCTGGATTTCGAGAAGATAATAGTTATGATAATCCTCAAATCCCAAAATAGGTCCGACGAAGTCGATTGCGCTATTCTCGGGAACTTCGATTTCGCCATAAGCCTTCGTTACAATCTTCTCCAAACTCTCCTCCAAATTTAACACACTATACTTTATTATTAATCCCTAATTTTAGCAAGTTTTAGAAAAAAGCATAGAGATTTATCCCTATGCTTTTTTATCTATTTTATCTCAGGAAATCGAGTAACGTTTTCGGCATCAGGCGCGCCCCGACATTCAGCGCGACGTTATGCGAGAACTCGAGCATCTTCATTTCCATCATCGCCTGCGACAGATCGGTGCCGATGGTTTTCTGGCTGATATCGGCGATATAGACCTGCTCGTTCGACAAACGTTCCTGCACGGTCTGCATCCGCATCTCGACAGCGCCCATACTCGCGCGGTATTTCAGGATATTGTCCATCGCCATATCGATCCCGCCTAGCACCTGCCCGCCGATAGCGAACTGGTCGTTCTTGATCAGCGCCTCGCGGAAATCCACCAGTACGTCGAATATGCTGCCGGAGTACATTTTCGCTGAGGGCGAAAGGTTATTCGGGGGCTGCGAACCGGGGTCGATGATACCGAGGTTCTGGAGCACCGAGCCGCCGTTCGTGTCCATCAGCGTCAACTGGTGCGGTGTCGTCGATTCCAATGTAAAATAGCTCGCGCCGTTCTGGGTAATCACTCCCGCTTTGACCGCGGCGCCGGAATCGTTGATTTTCTTCGATATGACGTCGAGAGAATCGCCCTGGCTGATCGCGATCTCCATCCCGTCGACGATGATCTTCGAATCGTTCGGGGCGGTATACCCTGTCGACGGAAGCGTCGGGATGATGAGCGAGTTGTATGCCCAGAACAACTGGTTGCCCGGCTGGTTGACGTTCACATTCTCGTTCTGCTCGATCTGCATCACCTGACTCTGATTATTCCCGATATATTTGACGTCGCTGACGAACTGGTCTCCGCTTTTTGGATCGGTGATCGTGTACTGCTTGAACGGCACATCGCCGACGAACGTCCCGCCGAACATGGGGTCGCCTTTATAGGTCGAATTCCCGATCGACACGAGTTCGCGGATCAGCTGGTCGACCTCCATCGCGGTATTCAGCCGTTCCTCTTCGGAGTAGATACCGTTCGCCATCTGTACCGCGAGCTCGCGGATACGCTGGAGTATATCGGTCGCGCTCCCCAGTTTGCCGTCCACATAGTCCATCTTCGCGGTGGCGTTCTGAATCAGTTTCCCGTAGGTATCTATTTCTTTCAGACGGCTGTCGTAGTCCATGAAGTTGACAGTCCCCGTGGGGTCGTCGCTGGGAAGATTGATCTTCACCCCGCTCGTCAACTGGTTCTGCACCTTCTCCAATTCCGCCTCGCGGTTCATAGCGTTAAACGTGAACTGGTTAGCCATCGATATTTGTGAAATCCCTGCTGCCATTATCTCCTCCTTGAGACGCGCTTACGCGCCCATTCTCATCAATGTTTCCAGCATCCGGTCGAACACCGACACGAGTTTCGCCGAGGCGTTATACCCGTGCTGGAAGGTTATCATCTTGGTCATTTCCTCGTCGACGTTGACGCCGCTCGTCTTTTCCTTGAGCGTCTGGAGGTTCTGCACCACACCGTCGTTCTTACTGAAGTTCACCTGCGCGGTTTCGGAACGTGTCCCGAAGTCGCCGATGATCGTCTGGAAAAAGTCCCCGAACGTGGACTGGGTCTCCACCATCGTCTTCGAGAAACGTAAGTCCATCATCGCGATAATGTTCCGGTTGTCCGCGAGGCCGTTCATAATATTCGGCTTGCCGTCGCCGGTGGTATCGATACCCTTTGAGGCGGCAATCGTCTGCGGGTCGGCAAGTATCCGTTCGTCGAGCTTCATCCATCCCGCGGCGTTCTCCTGCGGGGTGAACGATATATTGAACTCGGGCGATATGAACTTGGTGATATCGTTGACATTCTTATAGTCGAACGAGTTCTGCGCTCCGGAACCGGCGAGCAGTCCCGCGACCCCTGAGAGGAGATTTCCGCTGTCCTCGATATGACGGATAGCGAACTCCGGGAAACTTTTATCCTCGGGGAAACGCGCCTTGAAGCTCAGCTGCCCCTTGGGGTTCAGATAGGCGGACACTCCCGCCTGCGACTGGTTGATTTTATCCATCACATTCTGGATGGTATCGGTCGCTTTATAATCGATCACTATATCCGGGCCGCCCTTCTTTGCGGGGCCGAAGTTCAGCGAACCGCCGACGCCCGCGAGGATGTTTTTATCGAGTATCTGCGTGCCGCTCACTTTGAAAATCGCGGTACCGTCGACTATCCCGTCGTTCGTGAAATCGTAGTCGCCGTTCGCGTAAGGGGATAGCGGAATTTCCTTGAAGAAGTTGACGCCGGTCGCCTTGTTGAGGCCGAAACCGTCCTTATGCACCTCGTTGAACGATTCGGTGATATTGACCGCGAGGGAGTTGAGATTATTCATCGCGCCCTGCAGGTCTTCGTCGCGCGCGGAGATCAGTCCGCCGAGATAACCGTCGCCGAGCTTCACCATCCGTCCGTCGCCCCACTTCACGTCGATATATCCCTTGTTATCGGGGTTCGCCACGCCGACTATATGATTGACCAGCGGCCCCTGCACAAGGTTCTCGGAGCCGAGGTAGATAATGACTTCTTTATTGTTCTTGCGCTCGACCTTGATCTCGACTATTTTCGAGAGCTTATCGATCAGGAGGTCGCGTTTATCGTAAAGGTCGTTCGGGAAATCCCCGAGCGCCTCGGATTTGACGATTTGTACGTTCAGCTTCGCGATCTCGTCCGCCATCGCGTTGACCTCGGTGATCTTATCGATCGCGAGCATATTCGCCTGGTTCTGGACGGTAGCCAGCGAGTTATACACATGGTTCACGGTGTCGGTCAGCGCCTTGGTGCGCTCGATGAGTTCGTAACGCGCCGCGACCTCGGTGGGATCCTGCGCGACCTTGGACATCCCGTCCCAGAACGCGTCCAACGCGGTGCGGATATTCGGCTTGCCGGGCTCGTTCATAATCATCTCGATCTGGTGGAGGAAATCCTTCTTGGCCTCCCAGTACCCGAGTCCGCCCTTTTCGTAAAATATCTGGTCGTCGATCATCACGTCCTTCACGCGCTGGATATCCTGTACGACTACCCCGGTACCGATCTGCCCGGCCTGCATCGGATGATTGGCAGACGGTTCGTAGATCGGTTTGAAGGTGGTGTTGTTCACCTTCTGCTTCGAGTACCCGGGAGTATCTATGTTCGACAGGTTATGCGCGATCGTGTCCATCCCTATCGAATTTGCCGCAAGCCCTTTCTTTCCGACTTCTACCCCGTGAAATGTGGATAACATGCTGTCCTCCTACCGGACGTTAGGCGATCCTGTTAATGATGTGGAGGTTTTTATGCCCCTCGCCCCGTTCCCGGTAATTATAAGTTTCCGTAACCGCGCCGCGGTTCGCAAAATTCAACGTAAAATTGATGATATTCAAATTCGACTGAATCATCCGGGAGTTCTCACGCATCGTCGTTTCCATCTTAGACGTGAGTTTCTTGATATTCTTCCGAAGCTGCTGGAATTCATCCTGCATCTCGAGAGGGAAATGCGCGATCAGCTCGCTGAGCGGAGCCGACATCTCGATCCCGAGTTCGCGGGTCAGCCTGCCGATAAGGAGCGCGCGTTTCTTGTCGAGCGCGTCCATCTGGTGCACGAGGACATCCTCCTCGGAATTAAGCTGCATCAGTTTCTTGATATCGACCTGCTTGAGCGCGTCGAATTTCTGTTCTTCGAACGACGCAAGCGATTCGATAACCCCGCTGATTTCCTTTAGCGCCGCACCCAACCCAGTGAGTTCCTTCATCCATTCTGCCGACATATTATCCCTCCATGGAATATTCAGACATCCCTGTCTCTCTTCAAGTATCGGCGTATTATGAAAAAGTTGTAGGATTAATAAAGGTGGAATTTGCATTATAAACAAACTGAAACGGTTAATTATATGAATTTGTTTTTCCTAAATGCAATTGACTAATTCTTTGTGTACTTTTATAATACTTTAATCAGGATACAGGAGAATAATATGCTTACTAAAATCACCTTTGAAAACTTTACTGCCTTTGATGAACTAGAAATAAAATTTTCAAAAGGGATAAATATTTTTATTGGCGAAAATGGAACTGGAAAGACCCATATTTTAAAAGCCTTATATGCTGCTTGTGATATCACAAAGAGTAAAAAGGGATTTGCGGATAAGATCAATGATGTTTTTTATCCATCTATCAAGCAAATTGGGCGACTTGTAAAAAGATCAAATACTAGTAATAGCGGGTATGTGGAAGTTAAACGCATTTTATCAAAAGAGCAAGAGATCGCACTTAGAATAACATTAACAAATCATATTATTACCCCCGATAGAGCCAAGGTAACAGGAGCTACAAAACAATGGTTAGACAACCCATTTGAGTCAGTATTTATTCCGGTTAAAGATATGATGGCAAATGCCCCAGGCTTTCGATCACTCTACGCAACAAGAAACATCCATTTTGAAGAAGTGTATGCCGATATTATTGACCGCGCTTTCCTCCCACCCTTAAGGGGACCAATGGATAAAGACCGGGTAAAACTGTTAGAAATTCTTCAAAAATCAATGGATGGAAAAGTGAAATTAAAAAATGAGGAGTTTTTTCTTAAAAACAAACAGGGAGAGCTTGAGTTTACTCTATTAGCGGAAGGATTTAGAAAATTAGGACTTCTATGGTTACTCATTCAAAACGGTACTTTATTAAGCGGAAGCACATTATTCTGGGATGAACCTGAAACCAACCTAAACCCTAAACTCATGCGAACAGTTGTAAATATTTTAATGGAATTACAACATCTAGGAGTACAAATTTTTCTCTCAACACATGACTATATCTTATTAAAAGAATTTGATCTTGCCGCAAAAAGAGATGACCATATTCGCTATCTCAGTTTATTTCGTTCTAAAACTACCGATAAGATCATTCATTCCCCAAGTGATACATTCCAAAATCTTTCACCAAACACAATTGATGATACTTTTGGTTCACTAATTGACCGCCAGATTTCAAGAGATATGGGGGGATTGGGTAAATGAAAGTAATTACGGATGGTTACCAAATCGATTTTACTGATGCCATTTACGCTTTTGTGTTTGATGAAAAAGATATTACAAAAACAACATTTCATGGCGCTCCGATGAAAGCGATAGATGTTATTGCAGAATTAGCAAATGAATATTTATTTGTTGAAATTAAAGAATATGATAAACCGGAAGAATTTGATGAATCAGTTGACGATACTGATGAAATGGTAAATAAAGCACGACATGATCAATTTAGATGGCTAAAAAACTATTTAAAATATAAGTATAGAGATTCATTTTTATATCGTTTTGCTGAGAATAAAGTATCAAAACCTATTCACTATCTTTGTCTTTTAAACTTTGACAATGCTCTTAACATGAAAATGGCAAAAAGTTTGAGGGCTGAACTCCCAGTAGGAAAAGCTTCTAGGAATTGGAATACTGAAATATCAAAAAGTTGTCAGGTGCTTAATTTAATAGCATGGAATCGTAGCTTTCCAAAATGGCCTGCCAAAAAATTATGAGATAATTATGACATTCTTCGATTATTTCCAGTTCATTACAGTAATCGCGTTCATCGGCACATTGATCGTCCGCGCGCTGACTATCGCCGTCCGGCAGGGAATTGTCCCGGTCGTATTCGGCAACGAAAAGACCCTCGGGCGCAGGATCGTCAACTTAATGCTCTTCCCCGCGATGCTGTACTGGCTGTACGAAATAATCAACGCCTCCCTGCATCTGGGCATCCGCCTCCTGCCGGGCTTGATGTACACGTCCCTATTCGGCCACATCGCGCCCATGATCGTCGGATGCGTACTGATCACCGCCGGATTCGTCCTTTTCGTCACCGCTGCTATTCAAATGGGCGGGTCGTTCAGAATTGGTATCGACGAGAAACACCCCGGCGGGCTGGTCACATCGGGGGTATTTTCCTTCTCGCGGAATCCGATCTACCTGTTCTTTTTCTCGTTCTCGACGGGGATATTTCTGCTCAACGGCTCAATTATTTTCCTCGTATGGATATGCATCTTCGTCCCGATTATCCATTCGCAGGCGCTCTCGGAGGAAAGTTTCCTCGAATCGCGTTTCGGCGACAGTTACCGCAATTACATGAAACGAGTCCGGAGGTATCTATGAGTTTCACGATAAGAGCCGCGTCGCCGGAGGACTATCCCGCGATATACGATCTCCAGAAGCTCGCGTATATCACCGAAGCGGAAATCTATAACGACTATACGATTCCCCCGCTCGTGCAGACGTTCGACGAGATGGCCGCCGAGTGCGCGGAAAAGATCACGCTGATCGCGGATACCGGCGGGATACTCGCCGGATCGTTACGGGCAATGCTCGACGAAAAGGGTACCTGTCATATCGGCAGGGTGATGACTCACCCCGATTACCGCGGCAGAGGTATCGCGTCCGAACTGATGCGCCAAATCGAACGGGAGTTTCCGGGAGCGCGGCGATTCGAACTCTACGCGGGAGAATTGAGCGCGAATAATATCCGGCTCTACGAGCATCTCGGGTATCGCGCTTATTCCGTCAAGCCCCTGAGCGATACCATCAACCTCGTCTATATGGAGAAACTCCCCCTCTGAGGCGTGTTGACAAACTGTTTTTTGTCACTGCGATGCGTCATGGTGAGCTTGTCGAACCATTGCCGAAACAATCTATTTTATTAATGTGTATAATATTATATAGACTGCTTCTTCGCATTGCTCATCGCAGTGACGGAAAATAGTTAAATTTCCGTCTTCGTCAACCCGCCCTGACTGAGGGTTATCTTTATTTATCCACTCATTTATATTAAAAGAATTTCCCTCTTGACTAAACAAATCCTTAACCTATAATAAAACGTCTTTGTTATTCAATTTTTGGAGGTGGCAAATGGAAATCAAGACTTTTCAGGAGTATGTGAATTATATCGGTATCTACGGCAGTAAAACCGTCAGCCAGATGAAAGGGGCGGACGACCAATATAAGAAATACAGTTATGACGAACTGAAACGAAACGCGAAACTGGTATCCGTATATCTGGAACGCGTCAAACATATCGGAAAGGGCGGGTTCGCCTCGATCTATTCGGAAAATCGTCCCGAGTGGATGATGGCTTATTTTGGGATTGTTTATAACGGCGTATGGGCTGTGCCTCTCGACGCGCGTCTGACCGACCGCGAGGTAAAAAACCTCGTCCTCGACTGCGGGGTGCGGGTCATGTTCCTGTCCAAGTCATGCTACGAGAATCTGATCGCCGAACCGGAGCTGATTTCACATATTCAGGAATTCATCATCTTCGACCCGAATGAGGAAATGCTGAAAAATAAAAAGATTAAAAGTTTCGAGTCGATTATGGAGGAAGGCCGGAAGTACGAGCTCAAGGATCATCCGGTGAAGCCCCAGGACGTCGCTTCCCTCATCTATACATCCGGCACGACCGGCAAACCCAAGGGAGTTCTGCTCACCCACGCGAACTTCGCGTCTCAGGTCAACTCCCTCCAGCACGCTGTACCTCTCACATCGGAAGACAACCAGCTCAGCGTACTCCCGCTCCATCATACCTTCGAGTTCAGCGTCGAACTGGCGGTGATGTTCAAAGGGGGTACGGAAACCTACGCAGAATCGCTCAAACCGAATAAAATGCTCGCCAATGTCGCCGAAACAGGGGTTACCATCATGGTCGGCGTACCGCTGTTATTTGAAAAAATATACGAAGGGATAATGCGGAATATCCGCGCCCTGCCGTTCCCTACCCGTCAGATCGTGCTTCTCCTGTTCGGGATTGCGGGCGCTCTCACAAAGCCCACCGACGGAAAATCCGGAAAGAAACTGATGAAAATGATCCGTCAGAAAGCGCATCTCGATAAAGTAAAATTCATGATCTCCGGCGCCGCTCCTTTGAGCCAAAAGGTAGCGCAGGGATTCAAGATACTCGGGTTCACGCTGCTGAACGGGTACGGACTGACCGAATCCTCCCCGGTCGTATCGGTGAACCGTCTCGAGAAAAAAATCCGCAACGAGACGGTCGGTATCCCGATTAAGGATGTGGAAGTGATGATCAATTCGCCGGATGTCGAGGGACACGGCGAAGTACTGGTCAGAGGTCCGAATATCATGCAGGGGTACTACCGGAATAAAAAGGCCACCGATGAAGTGATCGATAAGGACGGATGGCTGCATACCGGGGATATCGGGAAACTGGATACGCTCAACGGCGATCAGTACCTGCATATCACCGGGAGAAGCAAGAGCATGATTGTCACCAAGGGCGGAAAGAATGTCTATCCCGAGGAGATCGAGGAACTGATCAATAACTGTCCGAGCGTGCTCGAATCGATCGTTATCGGAGTACCGGAGAGTCAGGACAGCAAAGGGGAAAGCATCTACGCGTATATCGTACCGAACTACGAATACTTTGATACTCTTGCGAAAACGCAGGGATTTAGGAATACGGAAGATAATATCGAGAAACATCTGGATAAGGAAGTGCGCGAGGTCAACCGGATGCTCAAGGATTACCAGAAGATTCAGGGCTTCCGTATCCGCCGCGAAGAGTTCCAGAAAACGTCGACCAAGAAGATCAAGCGTTACCTGTTCTCCGGCAAGGACTATATGAACCTTTAGGAATAAAGTTTGATATAAACTAACATTACGGCTATAATATATATTAAGATAGCACCGGAAATAGAGGGGAATCGGCTATTCTTATCCATGCAATAATTTCCTCATCTTCCGGCAGATTTTTAAGGAGCCCGAATGATTCCGCTGCCAGTGAAATTTTTCGGTTTGAAGGTAACCCCGATCGACCGCGATACGCTCCGGGAGCACCTGATTCAAACCCTGTTCGAGAAAGGAAAGTTCAGGGCCATCATCCTTGACGAGAAAAAGCTGTTCCACACCATTTTCGATAAACAATTCCGTGAAATCGTCAACAGCGCGGAAATCGTGCTATGCGCGTCTCAGACTGTGCGATGGGTCGCGAAGCTATTCACAAAAAAGAAAGTCCCGATAATACTGCCGGTTACCCTGATGCTCGACCTTCTCCGCGCGTCGGAGGAAATGAGCTATACGATATTCCTGTTCGGCGGCAACCGCCAGATCAGCAGTCTGACTCTGAACGTCATCAGGAAATCGTTCCCGCAGGTGCGGATAGTCGGTAATTACCCGTCGAATATCTCCGCGGAGGAGCTGGAAAATGTCCAGATCGCAATCCGTAAAAGCGCCCCGCAGATATTTTTCGCGGGCCTGAACGGCGGGATGAAGCAGGAGATATGGCTGACCGGACAGGAGCCGAACCTCACCAATTCGGTCATTGTCGGCGCCGACGACGCGTTCCGGGTGATCGCGGGACGTCAGCAGATGCCCCCGATCTGGGTACAGCAGAAAGAATGGACGGGGGTTTACCGGATCCTGAGAAACCCGTTTAACTTCGCGCGGATATTCAGGATATTCATCATCGTTATCGTCAGTCTCTACCGGAAAATCTTCCGCCGAGAAACCTGATGTCCCCCGAACCGGTCATACGGCATATCTACCTCGACGGCCGCGAACTGGTGATACTCGACCAACGCGCGTTACCGTCGGCGGAACGCCTCCTGCGCCTGAAGAACGCGGAGGAGATATACGACGCGATTAAGACTCTCGCGGTACGCGGAGCCCCGGCGATCGGGATCGCGGCGGCATACGGAGTTTACGTCCATCTCGCGAATCAGGATTCGTTTACTATAGACGGTGCGCTGGCGGCAGTGAACCTGCTCAAGTCCGCGCGACCCACGGCATACAATTTATTTTATACGCTCGGGCGGCAGGAAAAAATCATCCGCTCGGGCATAGACTCCCGGGCGATGCTCGACAGGCTTCGGGACGAGGCTCTGCGGATACACCGTGAAGACCTCGAACAAAGCGCGAGGATCGCGGAGTACGGCGCGGGGCTGATTCATGACGGGGACGGGATTATCGGCCATTGCAACGCCGGGGGATTGGCTACCGGCGGTAACGGCACGTCTCTCGCGCTGATTTACGGAGCGCACCGCGCGGGGAAACATATCAGGGTCTATGTCGACGAGACCCGTCCGCTGCTTCAGGGCGCGCGTCTGACGGCATGGGAACTCGAACGGGCGGGGGTGCCCTACGAGATTATCACCGACAGTATGGCGGGCGCGGTGATGCAAAGCGGCATGGCGAATATCGTGCTGGTCGGCGCAGACCGTATCGCGATGAACGGGGATTTCGCGAACAAGATCGGGACATACAGTCTCGCGGTGCTGGCGAAGTATCACGGGATCGGCTTCTATACGGCCGCCCCGGTTTCCACGTTCGACCCGGATACGACGGACGGGAAATCGATACCGATAGAACAGCGCGACCCTATCGAGGTGCTCGAGTTCGCGGGAGTACGTACCGCCCCGAAGGGCGCGAATGCGTATAATCCGGCGTTCGACGTCACCCCGTCGGAACTGTTAAGCGGGATTGTCTGCGACAGGGGATTAATTACCCCGCCGTTCGCGGAGAATATTATAAAAATGAGAGATCAGGAGCTGGAATGAGTATCTTCGGCGGAAAAAAACGGCTGAATCTGGGAATAATTATCGGGAATACCTACGGGGGATTCCTCTCGTTCGACGAATATGTCAATCACTTCCTCCTCCCGTTCTCGCCGCGATTCCGCACCATCGACTTCGCGATCTCGACCCTGAACTCGGTAGGCGTGAAGGATTTCCTCGTCTTCGCGGACAAGGATAAAGAAATCATCGCGCGTTATCTGATGAATAGCTGGCCGTTCCTGGACTTCTACGTATTCGATAAAATCGACCTCAAGAGCGAGTTCATGGAATTCTTCGAGGAATACTCCAAGCAGAACCAGATCAGTATGGTCGGGGTGACGCACGGGGGCTTCCCGGTATGGTTCAATCTCCAGCACTACCACCAGCAGTATTCGAAGCATAAATATTCGGTCATGCGATGGGGCGAAGGGAAAAATGCCGCGTATCCGCTCATCATTCTCGAAAAGGGACAGTTTGTTAAGAAGATGAGTTCGATCATCGAGAAAAACGATATGCTGATCAATGTCGAAAAAATGCGCGACGAGGTCGACCCGGAGATGGAGGTGATCGATATTGCCGACGGGTATGTTATCCCGATAAAAAATATCTCTGAGTTCTATAAGCTCCATATCAATATGATCGACCAATATCTCGAATATGACCAGTTTAACGCGTATGTCCCGATTCGCGGCGACAAGGCGCGTCTGGTTCCGGCGACAATCGCGCGCGGGGCGCATTTTATGCACTCCATCGTCGGTGAAAATTCCGACGTATCCGGCAAGATTCAGGATTCGGTGATTTTCTCCAACGTCCGTGTCGCCCCCACCGCGGTCATTAAAAATTCCATCATTATGCCCGGTAACCATATCGGGGCGGGCGCGGTCATCCAGAACACGATCGTCGACGAATTCTCCGGGGATAACTCGATCCCCAATATCGAGCGGAATGTCGTGATCGGCAACCCCAAACCGTCGCAGAAGAACGAGACCTACCCCGGCATCCTCAACTTCGGGGTGACGCTGATCGGCAAGGATGTGGTGATCCCCGCGCGTACCGAGATCGGCGGAAACTGCTATATCGAGAGCTTTGTGAAGCCCGGTAAGATCGCCGCTGTCAGGAGTCTGTCCGACGGGAAATCGATCCTTCAGGACGAGGAAATTCCACCCGCTGAGTAGATGCAATACACACTTCGACAAGCTTCGGCTTCGCTCAGCACAAGGCTTAGGGTGACAAACTTCGGCTCGCTTCGGCTTCGCTCAGCGAAAGGCTCGGTGTGACGTGATTCACTACGCTTCGGCTTCGCTCAGCGTCCGGCTCATCATACCACTCTCTCGCATCACGGGCTAAATATAAATAATATCGCATAGTTCTATTTCGGGGTAAGTGTACGCACTACACGCAGGTCACATGTCACGTCTTTTCCGGCTCGCCACTTCATCACGGGCTATCTCTTTATCATGGTATTTAGTCTGACATCGGGGTTAGCCTGCGTAGCAGGCGCAGTACACGAAGTACTATTTTCATACCTCAATCACTTGATACCGCGCGTTTTTTGCGTTATGATATTCTAGCAAGAAATCGGAGGATAAAATGAAACGTATTCTGATAGCGGTGCTATTCGTCGCCGCGATAACGGGGGTTTCGTCCGGGAAGGACGTCGTATCGGTCATGTATTTCGATAACACCACGGGAAATAAAAACTTCGAATGGCTCCGCAAGGCTATCGCGGATATGCTGATTACCGATATTTCCGAATCGTCGGAAATCGAGGTAGTCGAACGCGAGAACCTCCAGAAAATAATCGAGGAACAGAAGCTGTCGCTCGCGGGGCTTGTCGACGAGGATCAGGCGATCAAGATCGGCCAGATGCTGAACGCGAAAAAGATGATCTACGGCGCGTTCGTGATCAGCGGGAACGACGTGCGTATAGACGGGAAAATCACCGACACCGAGAGCGGAAAAATTCTCGCGACCTTCTCGTCGAAGGGGATAGTGAAAAATATCCTGAACCTTCAGAACGATCTTGCCGGTAAGGCGTTGACAGCGATGGGGATAAAAAAGCCCCAGATACTTGCGACGCCGCAGGCATTCGCGTTCGAGGCAGTAAAAACGTACTATGAGGGACTCGACCTTCTCGACAAAGGGGTCGCGGACGAGGCGCTCAAGAAGTTCCAGGAAGCCAGCGCCTACGACCCGACCTATCTGAAACCCTACGCGGGCATCGAGGAATCGTATAAATTCCTGAAAGACTTCAAGATGATGCGCTACCAGAAAGAGATCAACGATTTATACTATAAAATTCACCAGATGGAAGTACGCCTGAACGATCCCAAATGGATGACGTTCGGCGACCTGATATCGACCCCGGAGTACGCGCAGTTGAGTAAGCAGGACTCCGACGCGGCGTTCAAGAAATTCTACGCTTATTATCAGGGCGACACTCCGGCAATACTAACATGGAACCTCCAGAACGCGGTGATGGAGCTCGGCGGGATGTATGAGGAATATTTCGGCGATACCAATAAAGAAGCCTCGCTCTACCAGGAGGTTATCAATATCGCGGATAAATCCGCCCCCAAGTTCAAGAAGGATAAATTCCTGCCGGAAATCATCTACCAGAAACTTCTCGCCCTCGTGTACCTCGAAAAATGGACGGAAGCCAAGACGGTCTGCGAGGACCTGATGGTGAATTTTTCGGATTACCGGATGATGTGGGCGGTGGAGGATATGTATGAACGGGCGCTGGAGCATCTCAAGGGGAAATAAGCGGCTGAGCGGCATTTGACATTGATATGATATAGAACTCCCATAAAATAAGGGGGGGCTCGCGATGAGTCCCCCCTGCGTATATAAAGGCAGATTTCGTTCGGCTAAACGCCCTGTTTTTCCGTCCGGTCTAAAAAGTCGTATATCATCTTCCCCAGCCCCAATCCCCCGTTATAGGCGGATTGACGGGAGTACTCGGTATAAAGCATATCTTCAAAGATATCCTGCTTGAGCCCTCCGTTGAGCCATTCGTCCTTGGGAACCGTGTTTCGCATCGCCTTATACATTTCCTGTATCAACAGCGACGCAAATTCGTCGGAGACATCTTTAAGCTGTTTATCTTCCATCGCTCCGAAATTCTTCTGGTTCATCGCGGTCGCCTTGGAAAGACTGAGTTTTTCCTGCGCAGAATAAAGGTATTCGCTCCCCAGCTTGATATCCATAAACCCTCCGCCGGTTTCTGTATTAGTTATCGGAACAGCGCTAAAAAGGGTTAGGATACGGCGGGATTATATATTGAAAACTAAGCTGACGGTAGTACCGGCATCGGGCGTACTGTCAATCCCGATTTCGGCATCGAGCGCCTTAGCCAATTCGAATACGATATACAGACCCAGACCGGTTGCATGCTGGGGGTCTTTGGTCGTAAAGAAAGGGTCGAATATTTTCGGGAGATCCTCAGGTGATATTCCGCACCCGTTATCCCGGATATCGATACGGATACGGCCGGGATCGGGCCGATAAGCCTTAATAGCGATCTCCCCGTTCTCCAGGACTGCGTCTATGGAATTACGGAGCAGGTTATACAGTATTTCCTCCAATCCCACTTCATCGGTATGAAGGTGGATTTTCCCGTTCTCTGTAGACAGTTTCAAAGAGATGGTCGAACTTTTCTTGCGTACCATATTCTGGAATACGGGATCGAGCGAATGAAAGAAATCCTGTATATCGAGGGGGCGTTTGGTGATCTGCTCATGGCGCGCGAAGACATGCATCCGGTTTGTAATCTTAATCCCACGTTCGACCGCACGGGTAATGTTAGATAAATCCTCTTCGACATTCCGAACATCCGGGGATGTAACGGAATACAGCAGAAGCTCGGCGTATCCCTTGATGATCGCGAATATATTGTTATATTCATGGGAAATACCGCCGACCAGATTCTTCAGGGTTTCCATTTTCTGCTGCTGGATCATCAGCGCGGTCATTTTTTCCTTTTGTTCTTCCATCTCTATCTGCGCGGTGATATCCATCAGGTGAGCGAGTACCGCGGATTTATGACGGTACTCGATAATCGATTCATACGCGGAGAACCAACGGACTGTTTTATCTTTTTTTATCCCTTGAAGGTATAAAAAACACCCCTATTCTCCTGGATAGTTCCCTGGTTAGCCAGATTAGTCTCCACCTCGACAATCGAATCGGGATGGATAAGAAACGACGAATCGATACCGTTCTCGATATCTTCGCCCGTGTATCCCGTGATCTCGAAGAATTTCGCATTGGCGATAAATATCCGGTTCTCCTGCATCAGGTAGATTCCAGTGAGGGAATGGTCGACCAGAGTACGGTATGTTTTTTCAGAATTATCCAACTCTTTAAACAGGGTATCGGCTTCGATCACCTCGGCGATTATTGTCGAGATATTTTTTATCGTCGATTCGGCAATTTCGTTATAAATTATCCGGGGAATATTAAATAGTATAAACCCGTACTGATTCTTCGGGGTAAAGATGCGGGAAAGAATGTATAAGTTATCTCCCGATTCTTCAATAAAAAACGGCAGGTCAGATTTTATATAGAATTTCCGGGTTTTCCGGTCTTCATCGGCATTGAGAGTACCGAGTTTAAAAAACCCCTCATAAGTCAGGAGGTAGATATAAAACGAATTACTGGAAAAATATTCCTCCAGCAGTTTATTTATCTCCGGGAAAGCGTCCTGCCATGGGTCGGCGCCCAGGAGCAAATTAAATATCATATTCAGCAATTTTGTGGCCTGCAGGTTACGGATGATATCCGAAATATTTTTTATCACCAGTATCTGGAAGGTCTTGCCACGCTCGGTAAACCGGGAAAGATTGACAGAAGCCCTGAACAACGACCCGTCCTTAACCAGGCAATCGGTTTCAAAACTGACACTTTCGCTATGACCGAGTAAGTGAAAATGATTCTGATAGGTCAAGGTATCGTAAAAAAGAATTTCAGGGTTCAGTTTTTTAAATTCGCCCGCGGAATAACCGAACTGGTTTACCGCTTCGTTGTTGAAACTAATGATCTTCCCGTCACCTATCGTCAGCAGGGGAATTCCCGTGAAATTATATAACTTCCGGTTCAGACGATTCAACTCATCGAGACGCTTCAGGTTCTTTATTTGCTGAAAATTGAAAAGAATAAAGATCACAAGAAAAATAAAAAAAAGAAGCACGAAGGGTTCTGAAAATGTTAAATGATGCCTGAATACCGAATTTATCGTACTTGAGTCTAATACAATTGGAGTGTTTTGAAAATAATACTCCATTTGCAGCCTGAAATATAGCCAGGTAAAAAGGATATTCCCGACGAAAGATGCAATACCGATGCTTAAAATTATCCTCTGGCGTACCTTGAAGATAAACGGGTCGTTTATTAAAAAGAATATCAGCGTCAGGTAGAGTAATCCGACATGCAGATAAGACAGAAAGAAAAAAAACTCATCGGGGGATTCCATAAAACGAAAGAGGTGAAAATAGCTCCCGATACTCAACCCTGTCATAAAAATGAAAATGACTACCTGAAACTTATTTATTTTCATACTCATATAACGAATCGCCGCGATAAATCCCGTTATCGATATACCAGTTGCAAGTACAAAAAATGGAATTCTAGCAAAACTCGGTACTTCCCATATAAGCGTCATAACCCCGATAGTAGTTAAAGCCAATACCGGGAATATCAGCCATTTCATAAGTTTGGTACGGATTATAAAACATCCAATAAAAATCAGGTGGCAAAGAAAAATCAAGAAGGAAGGGATCAATAACCATTCCAAGTTCAAACGCCAATGTAAGTAAAGAGTGCACGAGCTTACTACACTTATAATTATCGCAATGATATAGAGTTTAAAATGTTTCTTATCAGGACGGTTTTTCAAGATAAGCATCATTACTATTGTCAGGAACACTCCTAATAAAGATGCGCATAAAACCGTATAATCCGCCAATGGGGAGAATGTGCCGGGAACAAGGCTAAACTCGGTATTATAAAGATTAAAATAGGTAATATTGGTCAATTAATTATCCCTCTCGATTGCCCTTATATATTTTAGCGACATCACGGGAATTGTCAAACAAAACGCTTTTTCTTGACAGAAGTATTGAAACCTAGTACATTAATAGATTAAGGAGTCTGCCGCATGAAATGGGAAACCCTCGATTTTAACGATATACCCGCAATTCTGAGTTCCGGCGACGATGATTTATACCGCGGCCTGCTCGATTATGCCTACGGCGTCAAGCGCCGGACGGTCGGCGCTAAAGTATACTTCCGGGGATTGATCGAATACAGCAATATCTGCGTGAAAAACTGTTACTACTGCGGCATCCGCCGCGATAACCATACCGCGCACCGTTATACGATGACTCCCGCCGAGGTGATCGACGCGGGAATGCTCGCGCACCGGCAGGGGATGGGCTCCATCGTCCTGCAGGCAGGGGAACGCACCGACCCGGCGTATATCGAGACGATTACGGGATTAATCACCGGGCTCAAGTCCGCGTCCGGCGGGAAGCTCGGGATCACCCTGTCGCTCGGCGAACAGTCCCCGGACGTATACCGGCGGTGGTTCGACGCGGGCGCGCACCGTTACCTGCTCCGTATCGAGACTTCCAGTCCCGCACTCTACGCCCGCCTCCATCCCGCCGACCACAGCTACGCCCGGCGGGTGGAATGTCTCGGCATCCTGAAGGATATCGGGTATCAGGTGGGCACAGGCGTGATGATAGGCCTGCCTTACCAGACTGTGGACGACCTCGCGGGCGATATAGCATTCTTCCGCGACAGGGATATCGATATGATCGGGATGGGGCCGTATATCCTGCATACCGATACCCCGCTCGCGGACGGGTTCGACGATACCCCCGAGTCGGGCGGGGCACGGTTCCGGCTGGCGCTGAAAATGGTCGCGTTGACACGGATACTTCTGAAGGATGTGAATATCGCGGCGACTACCGCGTTACAGGTGCTTGACCCCGCGGGGCGCGAGAAGGCGCTGCACGCGGGCGCGAATATTATGATGCCGAATATCACTCCCTCGGTCTACCGGCCGGACTATACCCTTTATCAGGGCAAGCCGTGCGCCGACGAGGAGCCGGATCAATGTATGGGATGTCTCTCCGCTAGGATTCGTTTGTCCGGCGAGGAGGTGGGATTGAACGAATGGGGCGATTCCCCGCATTTCACGGGGAAGGCGTCAACAGCGACAGAGAACTCAGTTCCCGGCCGAAATGATACCTGAATATCCGGGCGATCAGCGTGATCAGTTCGTTCTGCACCGATAAGGAAATCTCCTTCCCGTCCCAGAACTCCATCCCCTCCGCGATTTCGCAGTCATGGATAAACCGCAGGGTGCCGTTCCCGAAATGATGCTTTTCCGACGTCAATTCCTTCAGTTCCTCCGCGAAATCGGCGGAATACTCGGGAAAGATTCCCTCGGAGTTCAATGTCAGGATGATAAAATAGAGCGCGTATTTCTCGAAACGTTTCTCGGCCGCCATCCGCGCGAGAAGGGATTCCGCGAGCGGGAATAACGGGAAAGGGTGGTCGCTCGTGAGGGCGGTGTCGAGGGTCTCGAAGACGAGATAAAGGTACGACAGGCGTTTCAGCTCGGCGCGGATACCGTCGAAACTGTTCCCGAGCGAGATTTCCCGTACCGACAGGATAAGCCCGTTATCGGGATTTTTCGCCCTTACCGCGATACCGTTAACAAGGTTTCCCGCCATCACGGCGCTCTTCCGGCGGCTTTTTTCCCTCGCCGCGCCGAACGCGAAGAGGCGGATTTTTCCGAGCTTTTCGTCTAATAGGGTGATGATTCGATTACCGTCGCCGAAACTGTCGGCGCGGAGGATGATACCGTTAAAACGGAGATGGTTCGATTTGAAGGTTTCTTCGCCCGCCGGGCTATTCCTTCGGTTCATTGGTGATTCGTTCGAGAATGGTGTAATTTTTCAGGCGGCCGCGTTTATCGAATATCTCGCGGACTATCGCGAAATTACCCGAACCGATATAATACAGCTTCCGGCCCTTCTGCTGAAGGTCGGGCTTCGTTTTCTGGATTTCCCCCATCACGCAGTCGAAGTGCGCGAACTGCCCGGTCGGCCCGTGCTTGAGCGCGAATATCAGTCCCTGGATGGGTTTATCGCAGATGGGGCATATATTCTCGGCCTTTTCCAATTCCTGGAGTTTCTTGCTGGGTTCGAGGCCGGTCATGCCTAATTGTTCCTTTATTTCGTCCGCTATTTCGACAGGCGGGAGATTTCTTACAGGCTGAGGCGGGCGCTGTTCGGGGCGGAACTCGCGGTTGGGGTTCTGCTGGGGGGGCTTCCACCCGGGCTGCTGCTGACGGTTCCCGTCGGGGCGCCTGTTGCGGAAATCCCTCGAATGCTGGGACGGTTCCTGCCGCCGCTGGGAATTATCGCGGTTCTGTTGGGGTCTCGGCGCTTGTCCCTGCTGCCCCTGCGGCTGCGGCCTGTTCTGGTTCGGCAACGGGGGCCGCGCGGCCTGAGCCTGCTCGCCCGGACGGACTTCGGCGGGCTTGTTCTCGCCGGATGGGTCGGGCTGGCCGTCGGTACGGTGGTAATGCGGCTTTCCGGGGGCTAACGGCGGATGATGCCTCTTTCTATTATGTGACATTTCTACTCCTTTTACGTACCATATTATAACTATTTTCAACATTTTTTGCAAGGTGCTGCGCACACTAAACCCGATTTCGATCTAAGTACCTCGACCGATAAATAGCCCGTGAAGTAAGGTAGGCACCCGGAATCATCACGGACTATCTGCCGATAGAAAGCCGCCGGTTCGTATCGGAGCTAGTTTACGCAGTACCCCGTGGTGAAAATATTGGGTAGTGACTCGGGTAGAGACATCATAGTGAGCTAGTCGAACTATGGCGTCTCCTGCGACCCCCACGAAGGGGGCTAACCCCGCAGCGGCATTGATGTCAGGATGCGGGGCGCACACTAAACCCAGATTGCTTCGCCGCATTGCGTCTCGCAGTGACGGGGAATTTTAAAGTGTTCAGAAGTACGGTATCGGAGTTAGTTTACCCGCAGAGTGCAAGTAGTTGACAAAAATCATACGGGATATTAAAGTGTACTATGATAGGAGGAAATATGAAAGAGAAAATTATCCGCGGGCTGATTATTCTGGCAATCGGTTTCGGGGCGTTATTTTTAATCCGTATGATCTACGCGTTCGCGGCGGGGGAAAAACCCTACAGCCCGCCGGGGTATCAAGATAACACTATGATGCTGAACAATAATATCAATGTCAGCGCAGGGTTGGAACAGGGTACACCGGCTTCGTACTACAGGTACGGTAACTTTATGAGCGAAACGACGATGAAATATATCAACGATAAGGGCGGCGCTCCCCAGCCTGTCACGATCGAACAGAAGTACGAGATGGTCGCGAATATTTCCCTCCGCAGTTCGCGGTTCGAGACGGATGAAGCGGATATCCGCGGGCTGATCGCGTCCAATCAGGCGGTCATCCAGAATGAGAGCCGCAACGGGCTTCCCGGAAACCGCATCCTCCAACTGGTGATCGGCGTGCCCCCGGAGCATTTCGACAGTATAATAAAATCTCTCCAGAAATTCGGTACGGTTAAGAGCTTATCGATCAACAAGTACGATAAAACCGGCGAATACCAGGACTTGAACGTACAGAAACAGTCGCTCGAGACGATGCGGGATTCCTTGGTCGCGCTCAAAAAGAAGCCCGGTACGATCAACGAAATGATCGAACTGGAGAAACAGATACTGGAGATAGAAAAAACGATACGCGGATTGGGAGTCAGCCTCGGCGGGTTTTCTAAGGAGAACGAGTTCTGCACGGTTGAGTTGACGGTCTCGGAAGGCAGCGGCGTCCTCTCGTACATATTCGCGGTGATCGTCCTCTCGCTGGAATGGACATTCTGGACCTATCTTGCGATCATGGGATTTGGCGCGCTGGCATTAGTCTCTGTCTTTGTAGTGATAAAAATTATGGAAAAAACGGGATTTCTTTTTAAGGCCTCGCCGAAACAAACCGCTAAAAAGAAGCGCATAAAAGCCTGAAAGTCCGCTATGAGCAAGATTGTTTAAGAATTAAAGAAGGAATACCGATTCATATAATGGCGCTTCATTTCATTTTTTATCGAAGCGGTTATCGGGCGGAATACCGGCTAAATGCCCGGATTTCACTTCTCATTCGCGCTATCAGTGAAATCCGCCCATAAAGGAAGTAGAATGGATCGGTTTGAAGAAGACCTTTTTCAGCTCAAGAAGCGGAGAAATCCGTTATGGACCGAAACAAAAAAGGAAGGCGGTAACGTGTTTCCCGTGAAGCGTATTATTATCAACGCGCTGATCGTGCTCGCCGCCGCGGGAGTATTGATTGTCAACGGAATGCTGATACTGAACGCGATGGACAACCATTCCGGTCCCAAGAAGTTTACCTACGGCGATAAGGTCGACCCGTACACCAACCAGACTATCGACGATATTTTCAGCGGGGTGGCCGGAAGGATACCGATACTCATGTACCACAATTTCATCACCCCCGCGTCCGCCGGACAGATCGGGTATATTTCTAAGGGAAAGATGCGGTATTATGTCTCGTCGGACGAGTTCCGCGAGCAGCTCGAATTGCTGTACGCGAATAATTTCAGGAATATATCGCTTGACGAATACTTATCGCTGATGAAAGGGGATAAGAAGACGCTCGACAGGCTGCCCCCGGACTGCCGGCTCTATGTGCTGACATTCGACGACGCGACCTACGGGCAGTTCGATTTCCTCGGCGCCGATAAGAACGGGGAACCTATTATCGACCCCGATTGCGCGGTCGGTATCATGATCGGGTTCTCGAAGAAACACCCGGACTTTAAGCTGAACGCCGCGTTCTGCATCGATTTCGAGAATACCCCGTTTATGCAGAACGGGTATGTGGAAAAGAAGCTGAATCTGCTTCTCGATTACGGATTCGAACTGGTAAACCATACCGCCGACCATGAATACCTTGCGAACCTTTACCCCGATAATAAGGCGAAGATCGATAAGGAGATCGGCAGGGCGATGGAGCTGTTCGAGTCCTATCTGGGATACCGCGCCCGGACGATCGATAAAATCTGCTATCCCGGCGGGTTCGACAGCCCGGAGATGTACGGCTACCTGAAGAAGATTACCTATAATGGAAAGACGTATCAATTCGAGGCGGCGTTGGACGCGGAGGGGTTGCAGGCGTATAATCCGAACGATTCCCGTTTTAACCCGTTCGATATCGCCCGTATCGAGATTAACGCAAAGGATTTTAAGACCTTTGTCCTCAATGCCCCGGGGCTATATAAAACCCCGCCGGTACTGGCGTTTAAGAAAGGAAATAACGGCTATATAGAAAAAGCATTCGAATTTATCCCGGAATCCGTGATAACGGGAAACGCTCATGAGTGAAAAGAAATCGTAGTTGAGGCGGATTAATGAACGGACAGGAAAATAAGTTTAAAATCGTACGCTTCCAGAAGGGGAGTTTTCCGCTGATCGAGGGACAGCCCAGCGAGGATTATTTCTTCATTATTAAGCAGGGAAAAGTACGTCAATTCACATCCAGTATCACCATCGGATCGCAGAGCGAACTTATCCTGAACGAGGGGGATTTCTTCGGGGTCATATCCTGTATGGCTTATCGCTCCCGCCTTCATTCCATCGAAATGCTCGAGGATACTCTCGCGATCATGGTCAAGCGCGACGATTTTAATTTCCTGATCGAGAAGAACGCCCCGATTGCGTTGAAAATCCTCCGTTACTTCAGCAAACAGCTCCGTTATTTCAACGCGCTCCTGACCGAGCTATCGTTGAAATCCTACACCACCGAAAATCCCATCCACCTCTACGACCTCGGCGAGTACTACGATTCGAAGAAGATGCAGTTCAATCACGCGGCCTACGCGTTCTACCAGTATATCAAGCATAATCCCGAGGGAAATTATGTCCCGCTCGCCAAATCCAAGCTCTCGAAGATTATCACCAATCACCGGGATAAACTGCACCTCGAACCCCGGCGGGAAGATAATTATATCTACTACTACGAGGATTCGCAGATCATATTTCTCGAGCACGAATTGGGGAATAATCTTTTTATCATACAGGAAGGCGAGGTAAAAATATCGAAGGTCGAGAATAAACAGGAAGTGCTGCTGAATGTCCTAAAACAAGGGGACATCTTCGGCGAAATGGCAATCCTTGAAAATAAGCCCCGTAACGCGACGGCGGTCGCATCGGGAAAAGTTAAACTGATGGCGGTCAGCCGCGAGAACTTCGTGAATATCGTCAGCAACCATCCCCAGATCGCCACCAAGATTATCTCGCTCCTCTCGGAGCGCATCTGGTTCATCCACCGGCATATCACCAATATGATGATCGCCGACCCGGAGACGCGCCTCTACGACGCGTTCCATATCCTCCTGATGAAGGGGCGTGTAAATATCGGGGGCGGCGGGCCGTTTACCTTCGACGTCGGTTTCGACGATATGCTGAAATTTACCGGGCTCGAGAATACCTCCAGCGGCTTCAGCGCGTTACGGAATATAATGGAAGTGGATAAGACGACGTTCGGGCTGAAGGCGGGTAAGATTGTCTGCTACGACATCCGTAAGATCGAGGAAAAAATGGCGATGGTACGCCGGAACCGCGAGCTCCAGAATAAGCGTAACCTGCCGCAATAAAAAAATGGGCTTATATGAGGCTGTTGACGAAGACGGAATTTTTACATTTTCCGTCACTGCGATGAGCAGAGCGAAGAAGCAGTCTATATAGTTTTATACATATTAATAGAATAGACTGCTTCGCCGCTTCGCGTCTCGCAGTGACAAAAAAGAGCTGACATTCCTTCTTTATCATCAAGCCCCGTGTTTTTCAATTTTTATTTATCGATCAATAACGACAGGTCGAGGTTTTTCACCGTATGGGTAAGCTCCCCCATCGAAACAAAATCCACCCCGATATCGCCGAGTTCCCGCAGACGCTTCTCGTCGATATTCCCCGATACCTCGATATGTTTAGCCCCGTCGATCATCTTCATCGCCTCGCGAACTTTGTTATTATCCATATTATCGAGCATGAGGATATCCGCGTCCGTCTCCGCCGCTTCGGCAACCTGTTCGAGCGTCGCGGTCTCGATCTCGACCGTCACCATCGGGTATGCCTTTTTCGCGAGCTCCACCGCGCGGGTAACCGACCCCACGGCGGCGATATGGTTATCCTTGATCAGAATCATGTCGTATAGGCCGAGACGGTGATTATACCCGCCGCCGGTCGCGACCGCGTATTTCTGGAGTTCCCGCAGGCCGGGCAGGGTTTTCCGGGTATCGAGGAGTTTGGTGGGAGTCCCGTCGAGGAGTTTCACATAACGGTTGACTTTTGTGCTGATGCCGGAGAGCAGGCCGAGAAAATTCAAGGCGATTCGTTCGCCCGTCGTGATCGCGGACGGTTTACCCTTGATGATCATCAGGGTGTCGCCTTTTTCCACAAACTCGCCGTCTTTTTTATGATGTTCGATTTCGATACTGATAGAACTGGAAACCATCGAATAAACCCGCGCGGCGACATACACTCCGCAGACAATGCCGCTCTCTTTCGCGAATATCCTCCCGGTACGCGACGCCTCGCTCAATCCGCCGAATAATGATGTTGTCGTTATGTCGCCGCGGCCGTCCAGATCCTCGATAATCGCCGAGTGTACGACCGACCTCAGCATCTCGTCCGAAAGCCGCTCGATCCGCTTAGGAAAATCGATCCCCTTCTTTTTCTTCATATCACCCCGTCAAATTTACTCTGAAGCCGTCGCCGCGGAATTATCCGAAGGGGCTTCAGGAGCCTTTTCAGGTTCTTTCACGGACGCATCGGAAATCCGTGATATCTTGTCGAAGATAAACTGGCTCATCGCTTCCCTGTCCTGCTGCGAAAGGTGCGTGAAACGGAACGCGCAGAAATTTTTCTGGTACGCGACCACAACCGCGTTCACCAGTACATCCCGCGTATCCAGCATGAACTGCATATTCTTCACTTCCATCCCGTTCTCGATTGCAGTCTGTTCGAACGTACCGACCAGCTCCACCGCGATCCCGCCTGCGCTGATATCTTTAATCACCCCTAAGATAAGCTGCATATTTAACGGCGACCGGAATTTTATCCCGATTCTTTCGGATTCCATGGAGGTATTTAACGTAACACGGGCAAACTTGCGCTGAGGCGGTATCCCCCGTATCTTCTGGTAAATCTCAATAATGTACTTGGAGATCGTTTCTTCAGACGCGTTACTCTTGATAAACCCGATCACACCCAGTTGGAGGGCGCGCGTAATCTGCGCTTTATCCACCGTGCCGATCAGCATGAGAAGCCCGATTTTTTCCGGCAATCCCGGTTCGGTTCCCTGCTTGATTTTTATCAATTCTGGGAAAATTTCCTCATAGTTTTCCTGGATAACGTCGAAAACAATTAACTCAATCGAATTTTTTCTGACCGCACTGAATAAGGAGCCGATATGGTCGATTTGAAATACCGATATGCCTACCGGAATGAGCGCGTTGATAAACGTCTTACGCGCATAGAAAGATTGGGTATACACCAGAATATTCATGGTACGTCCTAAATGAGAGTTCCCCCCGGCAATTGTAATATATAAGATTCTTCTAATCTGATGGCTTATTATACAGCGTTTTAAGGGAATTGTAAACTTTTTCCGCAGAATCCGCGGGGATACCTTCGTCGGTCAGATCCTTCAGCGTCAGATTTTCGATAATCTCCCGCTTCAGGAATTTCCGCGTGATGATACTTTTCCGTTTTTCGCCGATACCCTCAATCCCGTCGAACACCGATTCCACCGCGGACTTCCGCTTCAGACGGTTATAGCACTTATTGGAGAAACGGTGCGATTCGTCGCGCACCCGTTGGAGCACATGAAGCGCCGGGGAATTCCGTTCGAGCACGATCGGCTCGTCGAGCCCGGGGACATAAATCTCCTCGTTCTTCTTCGCGAGCGACGCGATGTTGAGCGAAACCCCGAGCTCCGCGAGCGCGTCCCCCGCCGCGTGAAGCTGTCCCTTCCCGCCGTCTATCAGCACGAGGTCTGGGAACTCCTGCCCCTCGTCGCGGAGGCGTTTGTACCGCCGGAACACCGCCTCGCGGATCATCGTAAAATCGTCGGGCGTGCTTTTGGAACGGATATTGAAGTGCCGGTAATTGTCCTTATCCGGGTCGCCCCCGTAGAACGAGACCATCGCCGCGACCGCCTGCTGTCCGAGAATGTTCGCGATATCGAAGCCCTCGATCCGCATCGGCACCCGGTCGATCCCCAGCGTGTCGCGGAGAAGAGCGAGGCTCTCCGAATTCTCGATCTTGCTGAGCACCTGCGCGAGATGGAGCTCGGCGTTCTCATGCGCGATACGCAAAAGCGCGGACTGGTCGTTATCCTCCGGCGCGGCAACCCTGACCTTACCGCCCGCCGCGTCCGCGAAGTACCCGTTCAGCGCGGGGATATACTCGTTATATTCCCCGCCGACGACGATCAGGTCGGCCTTTTTATCGGATTGGTTGTAATACTCGATCACGAAACGCTCCATCATCTCCCGCTCGTCCTCGTCGATACGCGGCGACGCGGTATAGCTGCGCTTCCCGATCATCCTGCCCTGCCGGATAATATTCACCACGTAGAGGATTTTCCCCAGACGCGACGCGGCGGCGATAAAATCGGCGTTCACGCGGGACTGGAGATAGACATGCTGGCCCTCGACAAAGAAGCGTACCGCCTCGATTTTTTCCTTGACAGCCTGCGCCTTCTCGTACAGGAGCGCCTTCGACGCCGCCCGCATCTCGTTATCGAGGTCGTTCAGGAGTTCGTCGGTCTCCCCGCGCAGGAGTTTCACCACCAGCTCGACCTGCGAACGGTATTCCTCGCGCGTCACCATCCGGATACACGGGGCGCTGCAGCGGTGCATATGATAATAGAGGCATTCCCGCTTGGGAAGCTCGCGGCATACCCGGAGCATGAAAAGCCTCTGCACCATATCGATATACCGCCGCACCATCTGCGTGCTGGTGTACGGCCCGAATATCAGGGAACCGTCCTTGCGCGGCTCGCGGGTGAGGAAGATACGCGGGTACTCCTCCTTGATCGTGACTGTGATGAACGGGTAGAACTTGTTGTCCTTATAGTCGACATTATAGCGCGGGTGGTGTTTTTTGATGAGGGTGGCCTCGAGGATGAGGGCCTCCATCTCGTTCCCGACAGTGATATAGTCGATGAGCGCGATATTCGATACCAGCATTCTCGTCTTGATATCGGGGTGATTCTTCTGGAAGTATGACGATACCCGTTTTTTCAGGTTGATCGCCTTGCCGACATAGATAATCCCGCCGGCGGTATTTTTCATCAGGTACACGCCGGGCGATAACGGGAGTTCGGAAACCCGTTCGGGTGTGATATATCCCTTGTTTTCTTCTATATTTTGTTTATCGGACATTTTATTCCCATTATAACATCGTTGTCTATTGATAGAATTTCCGCTCCTCGACTACGCTCGGAGACCGGGGAGATTGAAGCAGTCTCCGAAAAAATAACTGTCATAAAACAGATCGCTTCGCTGCGCTCGCGATGACAATGGTTCGGCTGCCCCTCGGTTTCACTCCCTTCACTTCGTTCAGGACAAGCAGGGATCGCGCCCTGCGAATACCGGGTTTTACTATTCCGTCACCCTGAGCCATGTGCTGAACGCAGCCGAAGCCTGTCGAAGGGAGAACAACTGCCATATAACAAATCGCTTCGCTGCGCTCGCGATGACAAGGTCGAATTAAATTTCTACATTATATCGCATCACGGGCGCTTTCTATCAAACCTGTTCCTAGCTTCATATCGGGGTAAGACCCCGCTAGCGGGGCTAGTGGCCGTCGCAGAGGATCGTATCACGGGCATACTTCCGGGTCTCCGGCTGAATCACGATATGCGTTATCCCCATCGTTTTGAGTTTCTCACGGATACGTTCGAGCAGATTCTCCACCTCTTCCATCGGCATCTTCGACGGTACTACGATATGCGCGGTGAACAGGGTATCTTTCGATGACGGATGGGTCATGTGCACGCCGTGGATATTTTCAATCTCGGGGAATTCCTTCATCGCCTCGACTATTTTATTCAGGTTGCCGTCCGTCCTGTCCATCAGGCTGAAGAAAGTCGCCCGGAGGATGCCGATTCCCTTGATAGTAATATATACCGCGAACAGGATGGAGATGATCGGGTCTATCGCCGGGATTTGCCAGAGGGTGATGGCAAGCCCGCCGAGGATGACCGCGGCCGATATCGCGACATCGCTGAGGAGATGCAGGGTCGCCGCGCGGATATTCATATCCTCCACCTCGCGCCTCGGGACATCCTCATGCGCGACCACCTCGCAATTCTCGCCATGCAGGTCGTGTCCATGCTCGCGCTCGTGATCGTGCCCATGATGGCACGCATGCCCCACCCCGGCGCCGCGCAGAAGCATCACCGATAGCCCGTTAGCGAGCACCGCCACCCCCGCGACAATCATCATTGTAACACCCTGCACCGGTTCGGGCGAGAGGAGCTTCTTCACCGATTCAAACACGACGTACATCATCGCGAGTATCAGGAAAATGGAGTTCACGAACCCCGCCATCATCTCGGAACGGATATACCCGTAGGTCATCTTCTCGCTGACCTCCCGTTCGGCGTACTTCAACGCTATAAACGATATCCCGAGCGCGATCACGTCGCTGAAGTTATGGATAGCGTCCGCCACCAATCCCAGCGAGTTGCCGATTACCCCGAATATAATCTCGGTTACGACAATGACGATATTCAGGATAATGACCGCGATAAGCCTTCTGAGTTTCATTTTCCGTCTCCCCTATAATTATAGCGCCCCGCGGGTGGGCTTGTCCCCGATACCAAATGAAGCGTATGTACCGGTATATAGCCCGCGACGGTAAACTGCCGCGCAGGTAAAATACTACCCGGTTTAATAACCGCCGACCCGTAATCGAGAGATATAATAATTATAGCAATTAAACCGGAATTGGGCAAGTCACTGCGTGACGGCTAATTCCGATATCAGTCTAGATACCAACAGATGAAGATTACCCGTGATGAAAGAAACCTGCGATATTGGTACAGTACTCCTGCGTGACGGCTTGTCCCGATATCGGCCTAGATACCAATAGATGTAGATTACCCGTGATGAAAGAAACCTGCGATATTGGTACAGTACTCCTGCGTGACGGTTTGTCCTCGCGTAAGCGGGGGCGTGAAAACAGGGTGCAATATCCCGACCCTATTTCACACGGATTCCACGGGTAACACAGATCGACGCGGATTATATTTCTTATTCGCGCCCATTAGCGTGCACTCGACTGGCTCGGTACAGGTGTACACCAATGGCGCGAATAAATGCCGTAGAGACATAAAGCGCGCGGACAGTGAGCGAAGCCGAACTGGAAGCATCGATTTCACAAAAAGGGCTTCGTCGAATACTACAATTTTTCTAAAAAAGGAGGTAAAAAATATTGACAAATGAACGATAATCATTTACTGTTGAGTCGTATTTTATTTATTTAAAAAATATGGAGGATAGAAACATACGATAAGAATTTGTAAAATATTAGGAGGATGCATGAAAAGTAAAATTCGTTTCCTGTGGTGTATGTTCGCCGCGATGATGATACTTTCCTGCGGCGGGGGGAGCGCCTCTGTTAAGGCGGAGGTTCAGGTGAAGGTATATGTCCCGAAGGCATACCAGAACCAGTTCGGGGACAAGTTTGCCAAGTATGACGATACGCTCCGTAAGGCTAACGATATCAACGAGCTGTTGGTTAAGGCCGCCGCGGATGTGGACGATTTCACATCGAACCTGAAATTAATTATCGGCGATACCAAAGCCGCTATCAGCGATCCTGAATCCGCTCTGGCGGCGTTCGTCGACTCACTCAAGAGCGCGGAAGTTTCGGTTGCACTGAAGCTCGAGATCTACGCGGAGGATGGAAAGGCGAAATTTAAAGTGAACCCTACGGCAAGCGTGGAAATCCCGGCTGATATTCAGGCCAAGATAGACGCGTTCGAAAAGGTAATCAAAGCATTGCCGTCCGCGGCGGAAGAAGTGACGAAAGCCGGAACGACCAGCGTTCAGCTTGCCAAGGACTGTAAAAACCTCGCGCAAAGCGCGCCTAAGGATTTCACCGGGCTGGACGCGTTGAACGCCCCCAAGGCAGCCGGTGCGCTTACCGACGCCGCAGCGAAACTTGCCGAGGTACCGTCCAAGGTTACCGTGCTCGCGAAAAAGCTCAGCGATCTCCTGTACTATGTAAATTCCGCTTTTTAGCTAAGTACCATATATGAAGGGGCGGCATTTTGCCGTCCCTGAATTTTTTTTCCTCTCTATGCCTCCGCGGCTAACGATTTCATTTTATCCGCGTGTATTCTCGTTTCCCTGTACCGGGCGCAGTCGAGGTATTCGCGGATAGTTTTCACTGTTATCCTACTTGTCTAACGCGAAACGGGAGAAAATTATCGAAGATAAAACAATACCCCTCCCTTTTTTCTTGCCTTTTACCCGGTTTGTGGTAGAATATATCCAGCAAGTATATTTTCAGGAGAAAGCCATGATTTTACATGGAATTTACGATAACGGGAAAATCGAGATAAAAGAAAAAAATCTGCCGAATATCCGCTTGGAAATCGAAATAAATTTACCGGTCGATACCCCTGTAAGTTCACGTTTCACCAAGGCATTACAAATCATTGATAATTATCATGGTAATATCGAAACATGGTCGCGGGAAGAAATTCATGAGCGATAGGATTTTCCTGGATACCAATATTCTGGTATATGCCTTCGATAAAGAAATTCCTGTCAAACAAACGAGAGCTAAAGATTTATTGAAAAATCTTTTTGAATCCGTAACGTGTTTTATCAGTACCCAAGTTATTTCCGAATTTTGTAATATTGGTATAAAAAAGATGAGGCCCGCCTTAGACGATGCAACCCTTGCCGAGTTTACTGCTCTTATTCCCGAATCCCAAATACATATTATCACCAAACAGGATATACTCAATGCCATCGGAAATACTACCCGTTTGGGATTATCCTATTGGGACGCCCTGATTGTAGCAGCTTCTCTTTCAGCAGACTGCGAAATACTTTATACCGAGGACTTGCAGGACGGTTTTCGGATCGGCAATCGCTTGACTATCGTCAATCCGTTCAGATAAATATCGGAGTATTCTATGACCGCACAGCAGTTCACCGCGAAAAACCGCGCCCTATGGAGCCGCCTGACCGAGCTCCTCAAGAAGCGCAAACGCACGTTCGACGAGACCCGCGAGACGGGCGAACTTTACCGCACCGTCACCGAGCATCTTTCGCTCGCGCAGACCGGATTCCCCGAGCACCCCATCACCCAATATCTCAACCAGCTCGTGCGCGACTGCCATCTGCTGTTCTACCGACCGGAAAAGACGCGCTTCCAACGACTCCTGCAATTCCTGTTCCGTACGTTCCCGGAAACCCTCGCGCGGCTGGGAATCCCTATCCTCATCGCGCTGGGCGTTTTCCTCGCGGGGACAGTCGTATCGTTCGTCATGGTCACTAATAACGTCAAACTCGCCGAGATGTTCCTCGACCCCGGGACTTACCAGATGGCGCGCTATGACCTCGAGAACAAACAGAAATTCGGCAATTTCGACAATATCCCTGAGGAATACCGGGTCTCGGTATCGTTCTTCATCTGGTATAATAACAGCCGGGTCTCGCTGTACTGCTTCGCGCTCGGCATCACATTAGGACTGGGCACGATTTATATCCTCGCGAGTAACGGGTTCATGCTGGGCGCGCTCGGGGCGTTCTACTACCTCAACGGGAGTTTCGACGATTTCGTATCGCTGATTATGATACACGGATCTATCGAGCTCCCGGCGATCATCATCGCGGGGGGCGCGGGATTATATATCGGCTCGGCGATACTCCTGCCGGGGCGGCAGCCGCGCGGGGTAAGGCTGAAGAATAACGCGCGGGACGCGTTCCGGGCGCTCGCGGGAGTCGTGTTCCTGCTGTTCATATCCGGCCTCATCGAGGGTCTGATCACCCCGATGAAGATCGCCATCAACCTGCGCCTGTTTGTCGCGATGATCAATACGGTGTTTATATTGAGCTATTTCCTGATCGGGTTCGTATGGAAACGCAGAAATGAGTCGTTTGCGGAGACGGCTCCTGTAAAGGTTTAATGATAAATATAAAGATTGGTTTTCATATGTCCCTGCGATACCGCGTACAATAAATATTTGAAGCGCGGTAGAAGAAATCTAATAATCAGACTGCTTTACTACGTTCGCAGTGAAACAAGGCTGATAATTGGTTTTTAGATATTTTTCCGTCACTGCGGGCGGCCGTAGGGAGCGAAACAGTCTGTTCGTTCTCAGCTCAACCTCATACCGACAGGTAGGTATTCACGACCTTCTGCTTGATATTCTCCGCGTTGACGCGGATAGTCCGTATCCCCGTCTTGGAAAGTTCGCGCACGATCGTCTCCTTCTCGGCGATCTGTTCCTCCTGTAAAATCCTCCGCGCGATACTCCCCAAATCCTCGCCCTTCGCCCATTCCTCGATCTCCTCGAAGCTGACGAAATAGATCTGGTGATGCCCGGCTAATAACCGGAGCAGGCTCATCAGGTCCTGCGAGACGATCCGGTCGTAGAGTTCGGAGAATACGAAGATGATGGAGTTCTTCCGAAGGCGGTGCATGAGGTAACGGTAGGCGGCGAGGTAGTCGCTGCGGTAGAAATCCGCCTCGGTCTTATAGAGCGCGGAAAGCACCTCGTTCAGCACCCGGTTCTTCCGGCTGGGCTTGATATACGAATGCACCTTGTCCGAAAAGGTCAGGAGTCCGAAAAAGTCCTTTTTCCGAGACGCCGCGCCCGCGAGTATCAGCGACGCGTCCACCGCGTAATCGAGCTTCGTCAGGTCGCCGTAACGGGTCGTCATCATACGCCCCGCGTCGATCAATGTGAACACGTTGCGGTTGTACTCCTTCTCGTCCACCTCGACTATCGGGTAACGGTGCTTCGCGGTGGCCTTCCAGTTGATCTTGCGGTAATTGTCGCCCCATAGGTACTCCCGCAGGAAATCGAACTCGTTCTCGCCGCCGTGCATCGGGCGTTTGTACCCGATCTGCTCGAGACGGTTCATGCGGAACATCATCAGGTACTTCTTCAGTTCGAGGATGTTCGGGTAGACCTTCACATCGGTGGGGATATCGTAACGGTACTGCCGCGCGGTCAGCCCCCATCGCCCGGACACCCGGAGCTGGACTCCCCCGAAACGGTAATCTCCCTTACGGAGGGGCTTGATCTGGTATGCGGCGGCGGCAATCGACATCGGCGCGGAGTCGATCGTCACGCGGTCGTCAGCGGTCTCCATCTCTCCGGGATACTCGTCGCGCAGTTCTATCCCGCACGCGAACCCGCTCTTATTAGCGACACGGAAGCGGATGAGATTCCCGGCGCCGATAGACAGGAACTTCTCATGCTCGCGGGCGACGGACAGTTCCTTCTTGCGGGGTATCAACGCGATATCGATACCGGTCAGCACGACCAGCGCGAGGTAATAGACGTACTGGAGCACGCCGAACACCGGCGCGGCGAAACCTAGAAGCGAGAACGCGAACCCGCAGGCGAGCAGGATAAGAAATTTACGGCGCGGAACAATCATCTCGGCACCTTGACGCTTTCTATAATCGTCTTGACCACATCGTCGGTCTTATACCCCTCGATCTCCGCGTCGGCCTGAAGGATGACACGGTGACGGAGCACCGGGGACGCGGACTGCTTCACATCGTCGGGGATGACATAGTCGCGGCCGTCGAGCCCCGCCCGGTAACGCGCGATATTCAGGAGCGCAATCCCCGCTCGCGTACTCGCCCCGAGCAGGATAGCCGGGTTTACCCGGGTCTCGCGGATTATATTCATAATGTACTCCATAATCCAGTCGTCCACACGGATTTTCGCGGCTTCCTTACGGCACTCGCCGATGCTCTTTTTATCGATAGTCTCGAATTTTACCTTGTCCAGTTCCTTCGAGTCGAACCCGTCCCGGAACTTCTTCAGCACATCGGTCTCGACGTCCTTCTCCGGGTAATCGACGTTGATTTTCATCAGGAAGCGGTCGAGCTGAGCCTCGGGTAACGGGTATGTCCCCTCGAACTCCACCGGGTTCTGGGTCGCTAGCACCATGTACGGCGGCTCCATCGGGTAACTCTTCCCCTCGATAGTGACCTGCTGTTCCTCCATCACCTCGAGCAGCGCGGACTGGGTCTTCGGCGACGCGCGGTTGATTTCATCGGCGAGCATGATGTTGGTAAACACCGGGCCGGCGTGGAACACGAACCGCCCGCCCTGCACGTCGTAAACCATCGTACCGAGGATATCCGACGGCATCAGGTCAGGGGTGAACTGGATGCGGGAGAACTTCACGCCCGTAATCATCGAGAACGTCCGCGCGATCAGCGTCTTCGCGAGGCCCGGTACCCCCTCGAGGATGACATGCCCCCCGGTCAGGAACGCGAGCGTGATGAGATCGATCACCCCCTCCTGTCCCACGATGACCTTTTTCATTTCTTTCCTGATATGTTCGCCGAATTCGCGGATTTTCATTTATTACTCCTTTCCTGTTCGTTCATTATTTTCACCAATTCCCTGAGTTTAACAACAGCGTCGCCGTCGCCGGTCTCCGAACCTTCGAGCGCCTTTTTTACCGCGGCTTTAGGGTAGCGGTTCGGCAGGAGCGCGCCGAGTCGGGTCAGGTTCACCCGCGCGAGCAGGAGCAGACGCCCGGCGTAACGCCGCCGCCCGAGCAGCCCCGCCATCCCCTCGGAATAGTAGTAGATTTTCTCCTCGCGCGCGTCTTTCGGGTAACGGTACCGCCCGAAACGCAGCCCCGCCGCGAAGAAGTACGCCAGCAGAAAAAGCGCCGCCTGCACGATCAGGTGACGGAACTCCGGCTTCGCGATGAAGTAGAATATCGTCATCTGCCCCTGTATGCCGTGGTGGTACTCGTCGAAATATAAGCTATTTCCGCCCCCTATGTAATGCGATACCATCCGGTAGATGAACGCGCCGTTATCGCCCTCGCGGAGTTTCAGGTTCGACAGGAACTCCGAGTCGGACACCAGTACGATATGCCCCTTCCCGATCTTACGCTCGAGCGCGAGCGTTCCCATACTGTCGATCACGAGCGGGTCCCATTTCATATTCCATATCGTGAACCGTTTCATATCGGGCATATCGAGTTTCTTGATATCCTTGAAAATTCCCGCGAAATCTTTCACTATCATGGATGTATTAGAATAAACGCTGAAAAAAGCAACGTGCTTGAATCCGTCATCGGGCGGCGCTTCCGTCGGGTCTTCGTCCTCCGGGGCGATAAACTCCGCGATCTTCGACGAATCCCCGGTAAATATCATCACCGTGAACCCGCCGTCAGCGAATTTTTCAAAGAGCGCGACGTCGTCCTTCGAAAATACGCCGCCCGGTTCCACGCAGAGCATCACCCCGGTCGCGGCGGACTTCTCCTGCTTGACGAACCAGTTATCCTCGTTGGTGTAGAACTCCGTGCGCGCGTAAAAATCCACGAGCGGCTCGGTGATCTGTTCGGGCTTCAGCCCGAGAGCGGTGAAGTACTCCCAGAGCGCCATCGTCCCGGACGTGCCGGAGTTGAAGATGCTCCGGTCGGCAAACAGGTCGTGATCCTTCGGGCGGCCGGCCTTCGCGCGTTCCATAATATACAACGCCCCGATCAGGACGGCGGATAGAACGACGAGGATGACCGCGGTCGACTTAAACGACTTGCCGCGATAAAAAGGTTTCAACTTGTCCCAGTATTTCCCTGCATTCATCTTCTTCCAACCTGTCTTTATAAAATACCGCTATCTCGGACTTTCTGACAATCGTCTGCAATTCGCCGAATTTCCCGTGCCGTTTCAGACGGGCGAGATACTCGCGGTCGGTGCGGCTTTTATCGTAGGCGACCGTCCCGTCCCCGGAAAGGTACAGCCATACCGCGTTCAGGAACATGTCGACCGCTTCCTTGAAACGCCCGTCCCTCATCAGGGATTTCCCGCGTTCTATCTCAAGCTGGTAATCGAGATTCAGGATTTCCTGCCCGGGCAGGTCGTCCTTGATTTTCTTCCGTTTCGTGAAATTCATGTTACGGACGGCGGTCAATACCAGAAACACGATCAGCCCGCCGACGACGACGATCACCAGAATAAGAAAGATACTGGACAGCTTCCCGAGTTGAGTAAAAATATCGTCCCAGAATTTACCGACCGAACGGAGAATATCCTGAAGCCATTTGACAAACCCCGGAGTCTCGGGGATATCCGGTTTGACAAATTCCGTGTACTGGAATTTCGGCTGAGCGATCACTTTCTGTAATCTCGAATCGAGCTCGTCCTTCGGCAGGTTTCCCGCGAATACCGCGCCGCCCTTTATCAGCAGAAAGATAAAGGTAGTAAATATCCGCGCGCTATTTCGGTGTGTCATCGGGTATCTTCACTTTTTTGATTCTGTCTATCAGTTCCGCGCCGTCCTGTACGTTTTTCAGATTATAATAACATAGGGTCAGCGACAGGTTCTGGAGCGGCAGGATGAACACCTGAAGGATCAGGACGAGCGCCGTGTTGAGTACATACATCATCAGGATATTCCCGCCCATCATATCTGCCGCGGCGGGTGCGCTGTATCCGCCCTGCTGAATCATCTTTACGATGCTCTCGACCAGCGGTACGATATAGATCGCGAGAGTCACTATCTGTCCGACCGACGCCATCAGGAGTCCGTACACAAGGATAATGACCGCCACGGTGATGAAGCTCTTCGTGACCAGTTTGAAACTGGTATCGATCGCGCGGACATAATACTTATTGTCGAGCATGATTGCTTGCGGGATAAATATCAGGAACACGCTGAGCACCGCGAACGCGACGACGCACATGACCACCCCGAACGCGTACATCAGCGCTATCAGCAGGCCGGTCAGGAATAACGGTATCAGCCGTTTGAGGGTCTCCCGCGCGACTTCGCCGAGAGACATCTCCCGCCCGAATAACTTTCCCTCGATAGACTTGATCGACGCGGCCTCGGTCAGCCCGAACCCGAAGAGGTACACGACGAACGCGAGGAAGTAATAGAGAAGTTTGATGAAAAAAAAGATGTCCTGCAATTCTTCGGGACTGGGGAGTCCGATAAACGTCACGATCAATCCGCAGACGATCATCGTAGGGATAAAAAAGACGGCAATCACCTTCACATAGTACCAGAAGTCGCGGCAGAACAGTTTCACCGACCATGTGAGGATATCGTCGATGGTCATCCGTTTGGTCAGATCAGGCAGGTTGTCCATCGCCGCCTCCTTCGCCGCTCAGGATAGCGTTAATAGATATGATATATCCGCTCTTCTCCGCGCCCTCGGGACATTTCACCCCGGTCTTCTCCTCGAGCCACCCCACCATCTCGTTCTCGATATTCTTTATGGAATGAAAGTGATTGGTCTCGTAGAGGAAATCCCTCGAGGGGAAATAGTCCTCGATAATCTTCCGCTCTTCGGCGGTAAATCCCCGGTTCAGCTCGTCCTCCCTACCCTTGAAAAGCCCCCTATCGACCGTCAGTTTCCGCAGGTCGGGGAGCGCGGAGGCCTTCTCGCGCACCACGATCGTTCCGGCGACCAGGTCGCCCAACCGTTTTCTATCCTTGTTCACGAGCGCGCAAATCCCGCCCGCGAGGTACACGACCGGGAGGAAATCCACGAGCCGGAAAATATTCCGCAGGACGAGCGATAACGCGGACGCGGAACCGCCGTTATCCTGCACCACCCGGATATGCAGGAGTTTTTTACCGGGCGTCTGCCCCTTCCATAATAGTTCGAATATCAGGTGATAGGAGGTAACCAGTACCGCAAGGATAATAAGGAATACGATCATCGCAGGCACTACAAACGAATCGTTCTCGAGCTGCGCGCAGGTTCCGCCTAAAAGGACGAATGCGAGGACGATGAACAGTCCCGCGGTAATCAGGAATTGGAGAACCATATCTACCGCGAACGCCGCGTAACGCAGGAACACCCCGGCGACTTCGAAATCGACCCTGATTTTTTCGGACGTCTGATAGGACTGCGACAAATCCTGCATCGGCGTTACTCCTTATCCGTGATAAATTATACCACCCGACACGAATTCTAGCAAGGTGCTTCGCACTTTTACCCCGATATTTATCTCATCCCGGTATCGATACTTAGCCCGTGATCGGAGGTTGATAAGAATCATACGGCATCGGGACTAGACTACGCAGCAGACTACATCCGTTCGACCGTATCCACCCCCAGTAAATCGAGGCCGGTCTTGATCACCCGCGAGACCCGTTCCGAAAGCAGGAGGCGCGAGTACATAAGCTCGTCCTTTTCCTTCAGCACGGGAAGGGCGTTATAGAAGGAGTTATAGTTCTGGCAGAGTTCGAACAGGTAATCGGCGATCAGGTTCGGCGAATACGCCTCGGCGGCCTTCATCACCGCGACCGGGAACTGCGTCAGCCGCATAGTCAGCGCGCGCTCGAGTTCGTCATGGAACAGGATATCGGCGTCCTCGCGGAGATTCTTACCCGCGTCCTCAGCCTTACGGATCATCGAACGGATACGCGCGTAGGTATACATCAGATACGGCGCGGTATTCCCGTCAAAACTCAGCATCTTGTCCCAGTCGAATATCACGACACTGACGCGGTTCTTGCTCAGGTCGGCGTACTTGACCGCCCCGATACCCACCTTCTCGGCGACAATATCCTTTTCGCTGTCGGGCAGGCCGGGATTCTTTTCCTCGATAACCGCCCGCGCGCGTTTGACCGCCTCGTCGAGCAGGTCGTCCAGCAGGATAACATTACCCTTCCGTGTCGAGAACATCCCGTCGGCGAACTTCATAAACCCGAACGGGACATGCACCTTCGGCTCGTTCCACCCCATCCGTTCGGAGATACGGAACACCTGCCGGAAATGGTCGACCTGCCGGTCGTCGGTCACATAGACGATACGGTTGATTTCGTAATGCTCGCGGCGGAACTGGATGCACGCGAGGTCGGAGGTAGCGTAGAGGAACGCGCCGTCCTGTTTGCGTACAATGCACGGAGGGAGATGCTCGGACTCCTCGAAAAACACGACCGTCGCGTCCTCGGAGAGTTGGGCGATTCCCTTATCGAGCAGGCCCCTCACCACTCCGGGCATCCGGTCGTGATAATACGACTCGCCGTAATTGGTATCGAACGAGACATTCATCCGCCCGTATATCTTGCCGTACTCGATAAGCGACATCTCGACAAACTCCTTCCAGAGCCGGGTGTTTTCAGGGTCGCCGTCTTGGAGCTTCTTCAGCTCTTCTCTCGCCTCTTCCGCGATCCCGGGTTCGGCTTCGATACGCCGTTCGAACTCGACATAAATCCGTTCGAGCTCCCCGATGGGGGATTTTTCGTAGTCCGCGCGGTTCAGCCATTTCCGGTAGCCGACAATCAGCTTGCCGAACTGGGTGCCCCAGTCTCCGAGATGGTTGTCGCCGGTCACCTTATATCCCAGAAATTTATATATCCGTTTGATAGAGTCGCCGATCACCGTACTGCGGAGATGCCCGATATGCATCCGTTTCGCGATATTCGGCGAGGAGTAATCGATTATCACGTCTCCGCGCCGGGGGATGAAGTCGAATTCATACCCGAGGGTACGCGCGGACTTCACATATTCGCCGAGGAATTTGTCCGACAGGTAGAGATTGAGGAACCCCGGCCCCGCGACCACCGCGCGTTCGACCGCGGAACTGTTCACATACCTCGCGGCGATCTCGTTCGCCATCTCCACAGGATTCCTGCCGATCGCCTTCGCGGTAACCATCGCGAAATTGGTCTGATAATCCCCGAATTTGGCGTCGCCGGTCTTCTGCACGAACAGTTTCCCCGCCGGGTCGATCTCAGGATAGAGTTCCTTCACGACCGCGAGTAATTCCGATTCCAGCGTCTTTTCGATTAACTTCATTCATTCCTCCATAATTTGCGCGAGCTATATTATAACCCTAACACGCGCATTTCGCAAGGTGCAGGTGTAGGTGTGCCGTAGTTCGACAGGCTCACTATGACGTACGCGTCCGGTTCATTATTATACCTCGCTTTCATCACGGTCTATATTTATATTAAGTCGAATAGCTCAATATCGGGATTAGCGTGCGCAGCACTTACTTGCGAAAATCCCGTTCGCTTTCTATAATATATCCCATTCGGAGGAACCATGAACGTTATCGAAGTCAAACACGTGTCGAAAAATTATCCCGGCATCAAGGCGGTCGACAACCTGAGTTTCGAGGTCGAACAGTCGGAATGCTTCGGCCTGCTCGGCCCGAACGGCGCGGGCAAGACCACGATGATGAAGATGCTCTACGGCAAGGCCACCCGCGATACGGAATGCGACTGCGGTATCTCCGTGTTCGGGTACGACCCCCTCCATCACGAGCTGGAAATCAAGTCGCTTTGCGGAGTAGTCCCGCAGGATAACAACCTCGACGAGGAACTCAACGTCTGGGACAATCTCGCGGTATTCTCGAAGTTCTACGGTATCCCGAAGCGCGAGGCAAGGAAACGTATCGACGAGCTCCTCGAATTTATGGAACTCTCCGACCGCAAGAAATCGAAGGTGAGCGAACTCTCTGGCGGTATGAAACGCCGTCTGACTATCGCCCGCGCCCTTATCAATAACCCCCGCCTCCTCATCCTCGACGAGCCCACCACCGGACTCGACCCGCAGGTGCGTCACCTCATCTGGGAGAAGCTCCGCAACCTGATGAAAAACGGCGTCACCATCGTGCTCACCACCCACTATATGGAAGAGGCGTTCCAGATATGCGACCGTATCATCATCATGGACAAGGGCGTGAAGGTGGTCGAGGGGAAACCGTCGGAACTGCTGAACAATAATGTCGAACGTTACGTCCTCGAGGTGATGACCCCCGAGGCGTCGGCGAAAATCCGGAACGAGGCGCTCCAGAACGGCGCGCGGATGGACGATACGCTGTCGGTGGTGTTCTATTACTCCGGCAGCCTCGACCTTCTGAAGCGGATATCGGAAAAGCTCGCGCCGGGGGATTATATGCTCAGGCAGTCGAACCTGGAGGACTTGTTCCTCAAGACCACCGGGCGCGCGCTGAACGACGAACAATAGGACACTGCGCACGAATCGATTGTCACCCTGAGCCTGTCCTCGCGAAGCGGGGGCATAGTCGAGGTGCAATCGAAGGATGCCACAGAGGCACGGAGGGGATTTGTTCGACCCCTTTCCACGCGGATGGACACGGATAACGTCGGCTTTGGCTTTCCCTCCACGCTTTGCGTGAAGGCAAGCTGCCTTAGCACGGCACTCCCCCCCCCGTCCTTGGGGGTCGCCACATTGGCGGATAACGGCAGCCTGCCAGTCGTCTGCGTGTGGCTCCCGAACCTGTTATTCCTGACCGCCGGGATAGTCATGTTCGCGCGGAAATCGTACGCATAAGAGTGTGTGGACAACCCCTGTTTTGTTATTGCGAATCCCCGCGCTACAATATTTTTTCGTTGCGCGGGGGCGAAGCAATCTAATTAATAACTCAAAAGAAATTATACAGACCGCTTCTCGTCTCGCAGTGACAATAAAAGAACTAAGATTCCTTCCTCGTCAACAGGCTTATAACGTAAACTATTTTTCCATCGTAAGGGTTTTCACTTCTATACCCTTATCAACCAGTTCCGCGAATTTCTGCGCGTTGGTCTCCCCCAGGACATAATGCGTCGGCACGGCGAACTTCGGCTTGATCGTGTTCACCGCGTCCGCGGCCTCCGGGATATCCATACAGAAGAAAATAGGCGTCAGCGCAACCGTAATATTCGTGATCGATTTCATTTCGGGGATAAACTCGGTGTCCCCCATCGTGTATATCCGCACTTTCCCGAACGTCAGGATATATCCCGCCTGCTGGGATTCCTTGGGATGCGATACAATCCCTAAAAACCCGGCGCGGGTCGTATATGCCGGGACTACCTCGCACTCGAAGCCGTCGAATTTGAGGATATCGCCGGGTTTGACCACTTTCACCGTAAAGCCCGCAAGCGGATCGGCCGAAGTTTTCGTGCAGACAATCACCGTACCGGGCTTCATCAGCTTTTTGATATCCGCCGCCGAAAGATGGTCGGCATGCTCGTGGGTAATGAAGATATAGTCCGCCGAGTTGGAATCGTCCGTCACAACCGGATCGAGATAGATCGTTTTCCCGCCCGCGACAATCTTAAAGCTCGACGGGAAGAAATCCATCCCCACCATCTTAACCGCCCCGCCCGCGAAAAGCGTCACATCGGGGGAGAGCGCCAAACTCTGCGGAACCGCATCCCGTTTCGCGCTCGGGGACGCGTCGAATAGCCCGCACGATGCGGTCATTACAGCGAGCAGGGTAATCATTAAAAATCGTCGTTTCATATCAGCCTCCGGTCGATTATCATGGAAATATTTTAACTGGCGGAGAACGGAATAGCAATAGGGATTTTATCCCATTTTACCAAGATTCCCTCCGGCGCGCGCTATTTCCCGAAAATGGGATGAGAGTGCCTGAACGAAGGGATATCCCCGGAACCGTGGATAAAGTTCAGGG
>JABLXV010000024.1 GCA_013177895.1 Brevinematales bacterium
ATATAATAATTGCTCGAAAATAAATGAGACCCCGACGCCCCTTTCGTCTAGTGGTTAGGACACAGGGTTTTCATCCCTGCAGCAGTGGTTCGATTCCCCTAAGGGGTACATGATACCGTCTATCGAAGGATAGGCGGTTTTTTTTTATTATAGTCAAGGGAAAAAACACAAGTGGTTTTTTTATGGCAAAAATTTACCGGCAGTACTCGGATTGCTCCTTGTACCGCCGGTTTCTATAGAAGAAAGGGGGGATTTAAATTTTCATCGTATTTAGTATAACTTACTTCTCCATATCTGACAATCGGGGAATCCCTGATTTTTCACTACGAAAAACCTGATTAAACGGTTATCTTTTCCCACATCGCATATTCTATCAGATCGCCGAGGCTTTTTATCTCGTATTTATTCATTATCGAAACGAGTCGCTTCCTTAATTCGTCTACCGGGATATTCAGCTTCTCAGATATCGCGTCCACCGAATACTTATCGGAAAGCAGTTGAAGGATCACCCTTTCATCCTCCGTAATCAGACCGGTTTCCTTCGGCGTACCCAAACCGGTATAGTCGCATGAATCTTCCTCCATCATCTTCGCGATTTCACCGCCGAGATAAATCTTTCCCTGGTTGACGCTGTGAATCGCTTCAATCAGGCAATCGATTGAGGAATCTTTCGGGACAAACCCCAGCGCGCCGGCCGCCAGTGCTTTTTTAATGATCTGTTTATCGGCGTACATGGAAAACGCGACGATGTGTATTTCGGGGAAATCCTTGGTTATTTTCTGGGATGCTTCTATACCGTTCATTTTCGGCATCGAGATGTCCATGACAATCACATCGGGAAGAAGGACGCCGGCTTCCTCGAATGTTTCTTTTCCATCCACGGCTTCGCCCACTATCTCAATATCGCTTTCCTTCTTCAGGAATTCTATTATCGATTTGCGTACCATCCGGTGATCATCGGCAATAATGACACGAATTTTTTCTGCCATGAATTCCTCGAATATTTAGTATATTATTATAAGGATATATTATGAGGAATAATATAGGTAAAACCCTGATTTTTTGCGTCGAAAAACCTGATTCGTTATTCGAGCGAGGTAAGCCCTTCGCGGATGGCGAGCTTGGTAAGTTCCGCGATACTATGCGTCCCGAGTTTGGTCATAATCTGCTGGCGGTGCGTCTCGACGGTCTTGATGCTTAAAAACAACTGCGCGGCGATATCCTTCGTAGATTTTCCCTCGACTAATAACTGTAGAACCTCCCGTTCGCGGGCGGACAGTATCTGAAAGATAGACTGCTCCTTTTTCCGCAGCTGTTCCACATAATCGCCAACAACCACGTCGGTGATCGACTTACTGAGAAATATCCGCCCCGCGATAACTGTTCGAACGGCGTCGATCAATTCTTCCGCAGCGCAATCCTTCAGCAGGAATCCCTTCGCCCCGCCTTCCAGCATATTTGCGATAAAACGTTTATCATGGTGCATCGATAGCGCGATAATATGCGTTCCGGGAAACTCGCTGTTTATCATACGGGTCGCCTCCATACCGTTCAAGTCCGGCATAGAAATATCCATGATGATGATATTCGGCGAATGCTTTCTTACCAGTTCGATAGCCTCATACCCGTTACCCGCCTCGCCTATCACCTCGATATCCGGCTCGCTTTCCAGCAGCGACCTGATACCTTTCCTGACAATCGAATGGTCATCCGCCAGCGCGATTTTTATTTTCATGCTGTTCCCCATTTTTCCCTTCCTCCAACGGTATATTTAATCGAACCGACGTCCCGTGTCCCGGAACGGATTCAATTTCCATCACCCCGTCAATAATCCTCAATCTCTCACGGATACTGAATAGACCGAACCCCGCTAGATTATCGGAACTTTTTTCCAGTTGCTCCACTTTAAATCCCTTTCCCTTGTCCTCGACAGTAATTTCAAGTAATTCCGGGTTATCCACCCTGATCGAAAGTTTCGCGGCCATAGTTCCCGAATGTTTCGCGACATTCATCAGCAATTCACGTACAATCTGGAAGAGCGCGATGCTCATATCCTGGGTAATATTCAGACTCTCCACATTTTTTTCAATCCGGGTTTTTACCCGGTACTTTTTTTCCAACTGCTCGGTCAGCCATTCCAGCCCGGAAATCAGGCCGAATTCATATAATATCGGCGGACTGAGTTCGAATACAAGACTGCGCGATGTCTGGATGGACTCATCGATCAGTTGGTAAACTTTCATCAGAGACTCCATCGAGGGAGTGCCCTCCAACTGCTTTTTCATCACGCTTAACGTTATCTTCGAGATAGCGAGATTTTGCACTATAGAATCATGCAGCTCTGTAGCCAAACGCCGCCGCTCGCGTTCCTCGGTCAGCGCTAATGCATGACTCAGATCGCGGAGTTTCAATTGATAGTCCATGATTTTCCGTTCCGCCTCGTTCCGCTCGGAAACATCACGGAGAGTAACTTTTATAAATTCTTTATCCGCATACCTGATTGAATTCAGGTTTATATCAAAATATATTTTTTTATTATTCCTGTTCCATCGGGATTCTTTTATCATGCCCTCCGAGTATTCGTTTGACTCGATTTTTTTATAGAAAAACGCGAGTTCATTAAAAAACTCCGCATTCTTATTTGAAGAAGAGATTTCCAATAAATTCACTTTGCTTAATTGCGGGAATTTAACTCCCAATAACTCCTCGGTTTTTTTATTTATTTCCAGAAGGTCGCCTCTGTTATTATAGATAAGTATCCCGTCCACCGCCTGATTCATAAACATACGGTATTTCTTCTCCGACTCCTCCAACGCGAACGCGAGTTTTTCCCTGATGCTCCGTAAGCGAATCGATAGGACGCCGTTAGCGACATTCTTAGCGACTTCTTCGATAAGGCCAACCTCCTGCCATGTAAAGGAGCCCTTCTCGGAGGCAAACAACGTGATCAACCCGACTTTTATACTTTCGGAAATCATCGGGACATAGATGCATGACGAAAATCCCCGGTAATGGGCGGCATTTCTCCATCTGACGGTCTCGGGATGAAACAATAAATCTTCTATGATAACCGTTCTTTGTTCCTGAAGCGCATGAAACGAGGGATCGTCCTTAAAGCTCAGGGCAATTCGGATTAATTTCATAAACCCCGATTCATCCCCGTTCTGCGCGATAATACTGAGCTCCTGATCGCCTTCTTCCGGGATGACACCGATCCAAGCCAACCGGTACGTTCCCTGTCCGGTGAATACCCTGCATATCTGCTCTAATAATAACTTTTCGTCCTGATAATAAGCGATTGCCTGCGATGTTTCGCTCATTATAATCAGCGAGCGGTTGGTTAATAGCAATTCATCCATCACCTTGATTCTTTCCGAAATATTGCGCATGAAAATGAAATGCTCTTCCCTGCTGGGATATACTTCCATCTCCAACGTGAACCTTTCATTATCGAGCAGTAAACTGACCATTTTAGAAAAAAATTCCCTTTTTCGGACGCTTACGGAAATAAAATTAAAAAATTTCTCATCCCATATCTTGGACAAAACCTTTATGATCGAATACCCCACCGCATTGGCAGGGGCGACACGGAAAAATTTCTCGCATGCCTTGTTCCAATATAAAATATTCATGTCGTCGTCGATTACGAAAAATATCTCCGTAATACTCTCCGCCAGTTCGTTAAACCGTTTCCGGCTCAAGAGTAGTTCGTTTTCCGACCGGAGGCGATCCGACACATCAATAAAATATAAGAGATATCCTTTGATGGTATTGTTATCACCCATCACCGGCCGGAAACTCCAATCCCAATAATCCGTCGCCGTTTTTTTCACCGATGTAAATTTCCGGTTTTCCCCGTATCCGAAGTAGGGTTTACCCGAATGGGAAGCGTGTTCGAAGATCGCGCTCAACTCTGTATCGTGAATAAGATCGGTTATCAACGCGCCGCTGAGGGTAGAACTCTCCTTCTTCCAGAATTCGCACGCGACCCCGTTTGCCTGAATAATCCTGAAACTCTGGTCCATATAGATTACCGGAAATGGTAACCCGGAATACATATGTTTCAATAATCCGAGGCTCTGTTTGAGTTCCTCCTGGATTTTCTTTTCCCCGGTGATATCCCGCATGATGCCCAGATATTTCTCAATCCTCCCCTGACCGTCGCGTTTAATAACACGTCCCTTCGCGCATACCCAAATCCAATACCCTTTTTTATGCTTCACCCTGCATTCCATGCTGGAATGATTTTTCCCCGCCGATAATTCCGCGAGAATAGCGGAAATTTTTTCCAGATCATCGGGATGGGCAAGTTCTATGAGGTTTTCCACAGTCGGTTGAATCGCGCCGGGCGTATATCCCATTATCTGATAAAACCTGGGGCTTACATACATAATCCCATTAATCAAATTCAATTCAAACAAACCTTCTTTAGTAGCATCGAGCGCCATACTGAAACGGGTCTCGCTTTCCTTCAATCGGTTGAATTCTTTAGTCTTTTCCGTTAGATCGCTGAAGGTCACATAGACAATATCGCGGGCGGTATTCTCGACGGAAATAAATACCGTTCTAAAGTGGATTTCCGAACCATCAGCGAGGGTATATGCGCTTAGGGGAATTCCTGCAAACCCCGCCTTTCGCGCATGATGAATCAGCCGCTTTATTTTATTGGGCGTTGCATGGAGAATGCTCTGTATTCCCGCCGACAGAAACTCGTCGCGCGATTTTTGAAAGTACTCCGATGCGCCGGGATTCGCGTCTATTAACACATTCGTTTCTGGGTCGATTATGATCATAGGCGCATGGTTATTATCGAAAGCCTCCTGATGAAATGAGTAGATATCATTATGCTTCGTCCCTTTTGGAGGATTTTTCCGGTATTCGTGATTCAATCCGCTGATATAGGATTCATACCATCCGTCTATTTCCCGTTCGCATCGCAGATAGTTTTCCGTAACAATACCCATATCGCGGGATTGTTCGTTAAAGTGCTCCCACAGCGCCGTCTTCAGGATATTTCCTAATACAATCAGATTATCGGGGAAATTTTTACCGGGTGATTCCTTAGATTTTCGGGTTTTATTGATACCGAATGCATCGATCAGATAGCCGAGAAGCGCTTGAAATAGCCCCGGGACATTATCCATACCGGACTTGTGCTTTTTAATTTGAAGTAATTGTCCGCAACGGGAGATAATTTTTTCACCGGATGGAACCAATGATTCGATTAAAGAAACGCCCACCTTTATGTCCTTAAATAGGTATGCTACATTTTATGGGTGAACGGTTTTTATATCAAAAAAAATGAGAAATCCCGGGAAATATTTTATAACTGCCCGTTTATCATCAGGAAAATAGACGCGTCGTTAATATAAGGTGAAGGCCGCGTATCGGTCGGATTTAGTTTCATCGCGTACTGGAATCCGAGTTTATACTTCAGACTGTTCAGAATAAAATAAACATACGCCCCCGGCCTGTCGGTAAATGCGTAATTATCGGAAAACAGCAGCGAGTTTTCAACCCCGAAGCCGAAATCCTCGATCCTGAGACCCAACGCGAGATAGACATCCAGATCGCCCGTGGTATTCTCCTTATAGTCGTTGTAATAGGACGGGCGGGAGAAGAGCGACAGGGACTGCTCGAAAATCCCTGATATCAGGTGCTCGGTCATACTGATATAGAGCGAATCGAAAAAGATGATATCGGTAAAACGCGAGTCCGGTGAATAGAGGCTGATCATGAAATCGAGCTTATTGAATAAAGTCTCGAATAAAGCGCCGAAATGCTTAGTCATCTCGGTATTGACAAGACCCATCCCGGCGTAGACTTCGAAACGGTACTGATCCATCTTCAGGCGGATAATCGCGTCGAAGTTCAACTGGTTCGTACCCGGGGAAACAATCGACGGGGCAGAGTAGACAAGAATATGCGGTTCGAACATCTCGTCCCAGAAAGACCTGTATATCTCGACGCCGGAACCCCTGATCTCTTTATATCCTATGTATTCCATATTGGTCTGATTATGAAACTGAAAACCCTGATAACCGATCTGGGTGTATCCTAAGGTCTGGTTTTTCCCGATAAAAAGACCTAAAGTAAAAAGATCGAACGGTGTGGTATAAAGCCGGATGGAATCGAGCAGGAGAAGGTTGGAGTTGATAGTTGAAATATGATAATTCTTCATCCCGAATCCGATCTTTACCCCGAACTTCAGCCCGGTATCGATCAGCATATCTATTTTATAGGATGTTTTTATCTCACCCCCAAGATTCGCCTCAGTATAAAACCAGAATTCAGGAAACATGATGGTGACGGAATAACCGGTATAAAAAGGAATAAACAGCAATAATATCCACATAAAACGTTTCATACACAACCTCCCCGGATTGACTATATAGTAAGTTATCATTCATATCGGAATAATTCAAGTTATTCTTGAAACCCACGGCATATACTTGACAATCCAACGGTTTCTTATATAATTGTTCTCGCTTAGAAAGGAGTCCCGAGTTGAAAATCGTAGTTTATACTTATGCGGAAAGCTATACTCTTCAGTTGGCGATTGAACTGATCCCGAAAGGCGTAGAACCGTTGGAAATGAAATCAAAGGATGATGTCATTGTTGCGCTGAAAGCGATAAACGATGTCAATCTGGTGGTTACCGAATCCCCGGAGATCGAATTTCTTCAGCATATAAAAGAAGCGAATCCTGATGTACATATATTTCTCCTATTCCACCAGAACCTGAAGCCGAAAGAGTTAATGAGCATGATGTCGCTTGGGATAACCGCGCTCATCGAGTACTCTCCCACACCAGCCATCATTGCCGAAAGTATTATAAACAGTATCATAAAATTCGACCTCCGCGCACCCGAACGCCGCGCGCATGTCCGCGTACAACCGTCGGGTGTAGAAAACGCGGTGGGAGCAGTTTACCTCCGTGATGCCGGAAAATTCATCCGGGGCGGTTTAATCGACATCAGCGCGGGCGGCGCCGCTATTCAGTTTTACGATTCCATCGAAGCCAGTATGCTTCTTGCCAATCATATCTATGACCCCGTGTTGTTACAGATGCGCGGCCTGGAGATAAAAACTATCGCGCGAATGAAGGGAAAACGCGAAAGTGTCGCGGGATTTCAGTTCGAGAATGTCGAGGAACGCGAAATGCATAAAATTGCGTCATATGTGCATTATAAAATGAACGAAGGTTCGGACGATTTCTATAAAAGTATCCTGAAAAATAGCAGGTAGGAGGTTCCATGAAATTCCTTGTACTATTATTAACCGTCTTTATCAGCCTTTTTTTCTCAGACTGCACGAATTCGTCGTCCGGTAAAAATAATTCCTCCAACCAGTCAATCGCCCAATTGATAACCGAAAAACGGCAGATATCCGGCTTTAAAAGCGTATCGTTCAACGGCATGGGGGTGGTCACTATCAAGAAAGGGAAAAGCGACTTCATCACTGTTAAAGCCGATGCGTCGATTATAAATGATATCGAGACAGTAATACAGGGCGACACCCTCCAGATAGGGTTCAAGGATATCATCAATGCAATCGGCGAGAGCGTCGAGATTGAGATCACGATGGAGAATATCGACGAGCTCCGCCTGATGGGCGCCGGTAAGGTCGCGATGGCGGATCAGTTCAATTCCGAATACCTTCGCATCATTATGACCGGGACGGGTATTATGGATATAAACGCTAAATCCAAGACTATCGACGCTGAAATCCGCGGCGCCGGGAATATCTATCTTAAGGGAACGACCGACGTGCTGAAAATCATGCATACCGGGCTTGGGCAGGTCGACGCGTTCGACCTCAAGGCGCAGTCTGTCTTCTGCTCCTTACTCGGCGCGGGAGAGTGTAAGGTCAATGCGGTTAAGACCCTGAATATCCAGCTCACGGGGCTTGGCAGCGTACTCTATAAGGGAAAACCCGATGTTATCCAGCAAATCACGGGATTGGGCTCTGTGCGAAACGTCGACTAATTTGCATTTTCAATACATCGATGTTATAATATTTATCTAATCTTTGGAGAGGTGCCGGAGTGGCCGAACGGGGCACCCTGCTAAGGTGTTGTACCTTTTTGGTACCGAGGGTTCGAATCCCTCCCTCTCCGAATCTTTGGTTGCCGAGTTTCCTTCTGGGATATATCGAGGCATTACCACTCCGAGGTAAATTTTAATATCTTATCGCCCTTCACCCATACCGATTTTCCATCGGGACTGGACGCGACACCCTGCCCGAAGTTTTCCATCGAGGGATCGTAAGCGAATATAATATTAGTCGTCCATACGCTCCCGTTCCAAAAATACCTAAATACATATGCATCCCCAATGATTAGCGTATTTCCGTTTGAAGAAATTGAAAGGATATTTCCGGTATTGGCTGTTCCATATGCATGTGGAGTAATCGATGTGCTTTCCCACGTTGATCCATTCCAATGATAATAATAAGTCACTGTCGAATTATATACATCTACTAAAAAAGAATTCCCATCATCAGACATTTTAACTCTATATGAAAAATTACCGCTTTGAGAAAACACATTCGTGATTTCCCAATTTCCGTTTGTAGAAGAATAGTAATAAACTTTTTTTGCTCCACCAGAACCACCAACATATGATCCGACAACAAAGGATTCACTATCAGAAGATAAACTTAAACTAGTTCCAAATCTATCAGAATCCAAGCCTCCTGGGTTAAAAAACTTATTTGTTTCCCACAAAGCCCCATTCTTTTTGTAATAATGGGCTGCTCCTGCCCAATTTGCAATTTCCGCATCATAGGGTGACCCTATTAGAATAGTATTTCCATCTGCCGAAATATCAACACAATATCCATATCCAGGATTATACCCCTGATTGGTAGGTAAAAAAAGGTTTGTTATCCATACTGTCCCGTTGTACTCAAATAAATAAACTCCACCAACACGCATCGTAGAAAAATTTGTTTGATCTTCATCTCCAATAACGATCTTTTTTCCATCGAACGAAACTGCAATTGATCGACCGAAGCAAGTACTTGTAGGAAAATAAATCGGTCTGAAGATATTTGTCTGCCATGCGCTCCCGTTCCAATATAATCGCATTACCTTGGATCCTGGAATCGGGGCAATAATAGTATTTCCATCACCTGAAATTACAATATTTTCCCCACCTGCGACAATAGAAAAATTTGTCGGCATCCCGTTGAGGTACGGTACGAACTCCTGCACGGTGAAATCCTTACGGAGTACCGTCACCTGATTTGTCACCGATTGCTGGCTAAACTTATCGAGCGCCCAGTAGTTCCATACATGCGCTATTAATGTATTTTCGGTGATATTCGATATCCAGTACGGGCTGGAATACCCGATGGGATTTCCCGTCCCGCCATTCAGCTTCAGATAAACATCCCCCACTCCCGCGACCGCATCCTGATAGACCAGCCGCATCTGGTAGGGTGTTGTCAATACTTTCTGGTAATTCGTATAATTCACGTTGACGAACACGGGCGGAATGGTATCGTTCGATATAAAATAATACCCCGAATCAGCGCTCAGGGGAGTATTCCCATAAACCTTCGCGATAATCGAATTGTACCCGTTCTGTAATACCGCGTCGTAGTGCCAATCCGTCCAATTCCCCGAATCGTTACTTGCCTGAATCCACAACCCCCCGTTAACCCTTACCGTAATATTCGTAATCACCGCGGGAGAATCGATAGAAGCGACTCCCCAGATAACGATATTGGATAGATTTGTCGTTATCCCGTTCACAATGTTCGTTATCATTACCGACGGTATTTGCACCCGTACGACAGCATTCGTAATCATCGCGGAAGAATTCGTCGCCTTATCAACGGCATAGATATAATAAGTATGTACGGCATAATTATACCCGATATCCACCTGAAACGCCCAATTATTACCGGAAACCAGCGCCTTCTCGAAACTGCCCGTATCTTTTTTTACCCAGACGTTGAAAACTCCACGTCCGACGTCGCTGACATTCCCGGATAGCGTAAAGTACCGTCCCACCGGCTGATTATTCGTAAGACTCGTGAGAGTGATTACCGGGGGCACAGTATCCTTCACCAATAAAGAAATATCGCCAGGTTCCAACAACTCGTTAAAAAGCCCGCATCCGATCGTTGTAAAGAGAATTATCAACGGCAGGATAATAGGAATGAATTTTTTCATCGCGTTCCCCCTTTAATACCCCCATATAATATTTACTTCTATTTTAAAAAATTTCAAGTATTTTACGCTATTTTATTGTACCTTTTCGATGTTTTTTACATGATTACCCGAATTGAAAATATAATTACCATAAGTGCGTCTTTATCAGGTTATTTTTTGTTATAATAAATAGAGACAAAAAGCACATCTTCACAGGGAGGTCATATGAAACGTTTCGAATGGAGTAAAAACCTGATCACCGGTTCGATGACGCTCGATATCCAGAATAGATTTTTTCTCGATCTCATCAATAAGATGTCCGACGAACTGGAAAACAATCCCGGCATTTCGCTCGCAAAAAAATATTCTACCGCCTTATTAACTTACTTCATCTGTCATTGTATGGATGAGGAATACATGATGCGGCAATATTTCTATCCGGGTTATGTAATTCATAGCCTCAAGCATCGCGAGATAAAAAAGCGTTTTTTCACCTGCCTTCAACGTGATTCCAACCAGAACCGTGAGCTTCTTGAGTTACTGATCAGCATCTGGAATAATCATATGCTTGTTGACGATTTGGATTTTAATAAACACCTGAGCGGGCATTTTTAAGTTGCTCATCCGCGCTCTGGTTTCCAACCCTTTCCATATCGAAATTATCATCACCGGAAAAGTATCATTTTTACCCGATTCATTTGTTAAATAATCAATACATTCCCAGGAGGAAAAATGAATAAGTTTATTGCGGTCTTAGTAACTATCCTTACAGTATCTTTGTCATGGGGGCAGGATTTATCCCGTTCCACCAACGCGGCGGAATTAACGAAAGATGAGTTGCAGGTGAACGATTTTGCATGGCGCGCGAATATTCTCATGTTCGATTCCGCGTATCTCCAGAAACAGCAGACCCTGCTGGATGATCTGCTGATACCGGTCGGCGGAATGGGCGGGCCGAGCTTCATGTTTACCACTGTGAATAACGAGTTTACGATGATGATGGGCGGGGGCGGCGGTATGCTCCTCGGGCATAGCCTGATCCTCGGGGGCGCGGGCTATGGGATGACGTCGGCCAACTCGGTGTCGCATATTTCCGGCACCACGACCAATACCGGGAATCTCACATTCGGGTACGGCGGGTTTATGCTCGGCTATATCTTCTTCCCCGAGTCGGTCGCGCATTTTACGGTATTCGGGATGATCGGGGGCGGCGGAGTAACCATCACGCCTTCCATGACGAACGGTATCGTAATCGATCCCAACGCGGTGCAGACGGTGTTCCCGTGCGGCGCGGCGTCGATCGGCGCAAGCTTCGATGTGAATATCGGTAAAATGATCCGTGCGAGCGTCTCCGGCGGATACCGCATGATCTGGGGCGTCAACGATTATCATATCAGCGGCGTTAGCGACGCGGGACTCTCCGGCCCCTACGGCGCGGTTTCCCTCAGCTTCGGCTGGTTCTAAGTACTGCGTGTACTGCGTACACTAACCCCGATATGTAGCATGTACGTAGAATCTGTATATAGCCCGTGATGAGAGCGTAAGCAACCACAGACGCCGCTCAGCGGCCTGCGTGTACTGCGTACACTAACCCCGATATGTAGCATGTATGTAGAATCAGTATATAGCCCGTGATGAGGGCGTAAGCAAACACAGACGCCGCTCAGCGGCCTGCGCGTACTGCGTACGGCTAACCCCGACTGCTGAGCAGACTAATTCCGATATGAAGCTGATAGAAAGTATCTAATTTTAGCCCGTGATGAGGGCTGAGGACTAACACTAGAATCTACGGTTTTCTTGTCTCTGCGAGGAGCAAAGTGACGAAGCAGTCTTTGACAAAATAAACCTAAAACACAAAGCCCCGCTTAGCGCGGGGCTTCTCTATCTTTTACAGTTTCTCGCCTATGATGTCCGCGTAGTCCTTCAGCAGGTTTTTCGCGCGGGCGGGAAGGTTCTGCGGGATATCGACCACCACCTCGTAATAAATACTCCCGCGTCTGCCGCTGTCGATATTCGGGATGCCCTCGCCGTGCAATTGAATACGGTGCCCGGGCTGAACCCCCGCCGAAATCGATACTTTCTTTTTTCCTTCGAGGGTATCGACTTCCATCGATCCGCCGAATACCGCGCGCGGGTAGCTGATCCGCAGTTTCGCGAACAGGTCGTCATCATGCCGTTCGTATAACGTACTATTGTGAATATTCAGTTTGACATAAAGGTCTCCGCGCGGGCCGCCGTTCTTGCCGACATTCCCCTCGCCGGATACCAGAAGCATCTGCCCGTCCTGCACGCCCGCCGGTATCCGTACCGTGATCTCGGAGTCCTTCTCGGCCATCCCGGTGCCCCGGCAGGTTTTACACGGGTTCGAGATGACCCGCCCTTCGCCGTGACAGGTCGGACAGGGTGTCTGTATAGTAAAGAAGCCCTGCGTGGTACGCACCGCGCCCGCGCCTCCGCATGTCGGACAGGTCTTGGAGCCGGTGTTGCCCTGACTGCCGCTCCCGCCGCATACGTCGCATTCCTCGTCGCGTTTGAGCTTGATCCTGATTTTTTTCGTCTTGAGCACGTCGTTCAGTTCGAGATTGATATCCGCGCGGATATCGCGTCCTTTGGTACGTCTCGGGCCGGTGTCTGCTTTACGGGAACGCTTTCCGCCGAAGATGGAGGAGAAAATATCGTCGAAATCGAATCCGGCTCCCCCCATTCCGCCGAAAATATCCTCGAATCCGCCGCGCCCGCCGAAGCCGCCGCCTCCGGGCCCGCCTTGGCTGAACGCCGAATGCCCGTACTGATCGTACAGTTGGCGCTTCTGGGGATCGGATAGTACCGAGTAGGCCTCGGACGCTTCCTTGAATTTTTCCTCAGCCCCTTTATTTCCGGGATTCCTGTCGGGGTGATGCATCATCGCAAGTTTGCGGTAGGCTTTCTTGACATCGTCTACCGTCGCGTTCTTCGGGACTCCCAGTATTTCGTAATAATCTTTTTCTGTCGCCATAAATTTTTTCCCCTTAAAAAAAAACGAATGGTATAAAAATCATTTCTGAAAAAATTGTTATCTACTTTTATCTTTATAATAAAAAATTATCTTCTTTATCAAAAATTTCTTCGCATCGTCTTTTATTCATTTTATAACTGCTATCATTGAAATAGCATATTTTTAATTTCTCTATTTTACTTTTTCCTCCAAATTTATCATATACTTTTTTTCTAATTGATAAATCAATTCTATCTTTTTAATCGCCCGATAATCACTTTTATTTTTTGGAAGTATTTGAAAATCACAAAAACCACCATCAGAATCAAAGAAATGGTATTCAACTGCATATTCACCGGAATCTTTATTTGGAATTTTAATATTTTGAATCTTTCTATATATTAATTCTGCCTCATTTAATAACCTACCTGAAAAGTATCTCTTTTCAATTGCCTCACAAAACCAATCAAGGTCATCAAATACTATTTGCGGTATAGTTTTCCCCTTTTCTCTATACTTACCTATGTTTACTTCTTGATAAGGCATACTTACCCCTAACAGGGAACATTCTAATCGTACTCCCAAATATTAAAATTCACCTGTTCTTTCTTTCCCCCTCCGGCAAGTCCTTCGGGGACAGGCTGCAAACCCAGAAAGAAAGAAACAAAGAAAGAGGTTCCCCGCCGGATGCCGCTTTCAAGAAGAGAGGCGCGAAACGGAAAATACCGTAACTCGCGTGTAAGCACCTCTCAAAACGAAAGAGAGGCGCACTTCGGACAACGGTGTTTCTGTCCGTTTCGCTTTAGAAGACTCACGGCACAGCGGCGGGGCTTAAACAGCCAACCGCAATTCTGCAATGTCGTTGGGCTTTCGGCTTTTTCGACCGCGCGCCTTATAGCGCTTCTTACTCCCGGGAAATCCTGAAAAGGCGCTTGTCTGAGCATGAATCTACTTCGCTTCTAACAGAATTCTCTTGCGAGTTAAGCCTTTTCAGGATTTCCCGGCTCTTCTCCTAAGCTTTAACTGCGCGGCGGTTCTTTCTTTGTCGCAGTTTCCTAAACTGCAATGTCTTTTTTAGAAATACCCTTATTTATCTTGGCGGAAGTAATAGAAATTACCCCTTTCCGGTATTATTTTTCGTCGTCGTTAATCACTTCGGCATCCACGACCTTTTCCTCAGGCTCGCTGTTCTGCTCGGGTTGGCCGCCGCCCTGCGACCCGGCCTGATTTCCCTGCCCGCCGCCTTGGCGATAGATTTCCTGCGAAATCTTATGCATCACCTTCTCGAGGTCTTCCATCGAGGATTTCATACGGGCTTCGTCTTCCGCGGCAATCGCATCCTTCAATGCTTTGACCTTTTCCTCGGCTTCCGTCTTATCGGCGGGATTGATCTTATCGCCGTATTCGGTTAACGCCTGTTCGGTCGAGAATACGATGCCGTCGGCGCGGTTTTTCAGCTCGATTAGTTCGCGGGCTTTACGGTCTTCTTCCGCGTGCTTCTCCGCGTCTTCCTGCATCTTCTTGACTTCTTCCTCGCTCAATCCGCTCGACGCCTCGATACGAATCTTCTGTTCCTTACCGGTGCCGAGGTCTTTCGCGGCGACATGGAGGATACCGTTCGCGTCTATATCGAAGGTCACCTCGATCTGGGGCACTCCGCGCATGGCGGGCGGTATCCCCTCGAGGTTGAACATTCCCAACGTGCGGTTATCCGCCGCGCGAGGGCGTTCGCCCTGCAGGACATGAATAGTCACCACTGTCTGGTTGTTCTCCGCAGTCGAGAATATCTGCGACTTCTTAGTCGGGATAGTCGTGTTGCGGGAGATCAGCACCGTGTTGACGGCGCCGAGGGTCTCGATACCGAGAGAGAGGGGGGTGACGTCGAGAAGGAGCAAGTCCTTCACATCGCCCGCGATAACACCGGCCTGTATAGCCGCGCCCATCGCCACCACTTCGTCGGGATTCACTCCCTTCGACGGTTCTTTCCCGAATATATTTTTAACAATACCCTGCACGAGCGGCATACGTGTCTGCCCGCCGACCAGGATTACTTCGTCAATCTGGCTCTTATCGACACCCGCGTCTTTCATCACGTTGAGACACGGCTGTATAGAACGTTCTACAATCGGGCGCGCGATATTCTCGAGCTGCGCGCGGGTGATCGTCATCTGGAGATGCTTCGGTCCTGACGCGTCAACCGTCACATACGCTAGGTTAATCTGCGACTCGAGCTTTGACGAGAGTTCTATCTTCGTCTTTTCGGCCGCGTCCTTGAGACGCTGAACCGCCATCGCATCCTTCTGCAGGTCGATTCCGGTATCCTTTTTATATTCGGCGATCATGTATTCCATAATAGCATGGTCGAGGTCGTCGCCGCCCAGATGCGTGTCGCCGTTGGTGGCCTTTACCTCGAATACGCCGTCGCCGATCTCCAGGATAGATATATCGAATGTACCGCCGCCGAAATCATATACCGCGACGACGCCTTCCTTCTTCTTATCCAATCCGTACGCGAGCGCGGCCGCTGTGGGCTCGTTCACAATACGTTCGACCGTCAGACCCGCGATAGTACCCGCGTCCTTGGTAGCCTGACGCTGGCTGTCGTTAAAGTACGCGGGGACGGTAATAACCGCGCGGTCGACCTTCTCGCCGAGCGCGTCCTCAGCCGCCTGCTTGAGCTTCATCAGAATGCGGGCGGAAATTTCCTGCGGGCTGAATTCTCCCGAACGGGTCTCGAAACGGACGTCCTCGTGCGAACCGGACTTTATTTTAAACGGGACAAGTTTTCTCTCACGTTCAACCTCGTTCGCGCGGCGTCCGATAAAGCGTTTCGACGAATAGACCGTATTTTCATGGTTGGTCACCATCTGGTTCTTCGCGGGCTGTCCGACCAGTACTCCACCCTTTTCGGTGAACGCTACAATCGAAGGAGTAGTACGAGCGCCTTCCTGATTTTCTATAATCTTAGGGCTCCCGTTCTCCATAATGCACACCACAGAATTAGTTGTCCCTAAATCAATCCCAATTATTTTTCCCGGCATTTTATTCTACCTCTCCTATTATTAGCTAGTTTTCGTTCATCGTTTCGGAAGACTGGTCTCCCGACTGGGCGGCCTTTTTCTTTCGGCCTACCTTTACCTTACTGTGCTTGATCACAATATCACCCATGATATAACCTTTCTCGAATTCCTCAAGCACGACCATATCCTCTTCGATATCGTCCCGTTCCTCGAGCATCACCGCCTCGTGAAGGTTGGGATCGAACTCCTTACCCGTCGACTCGATAGGCATCACCTGAAAACGCGAGAAAACGGAATGAATTCCGTCCAGCACCATATTTATACCCTTAGCCATCCCGTCGAAATCCTTTGTCTGCTCGGTCACTTTCAACCCGCGCTCGAAGTTATCGATAATCGGGAATATATCCATTACCAAGTCTTTATTAGCCATCACCCGGAACTTTTCCTTCTCGTCGATAATCCTTTTCTTATAATTCTCGAACTCCGCAGCCTTTCTCTGAAAAAGGTCTTCAAAATACGATACTTTTTCCTTATATTCGGTCAATTCCTTCAGAATCTCCTCATTTTTGTTTCCGGCATGTGAATCGGCATTCTTCCCCGACGTGTTCACATCCGAATCGCGGGTGTCATCATGGTGCTTCTTAGACATTACAACTCCTCCAAAACCGAGATTTCTTATTGAAAAAATTTAATCATTCCTAGTTAATTCGTCAAGCTAACCGCTTTGCTTTATAAAAAAGGAGGGTATATTATATTGATTGTAGACGGGGTTATCTCACGGACATTCAGCGCGCGGCAATACACGATTGTCGTCATTCTGATAAACATTTTTCTTTTTATTCCGAAAATAGAATCAGGGCGGTTCTATCAACCACGGTCTTTCTATGTAAATCACTTAAAAAACCACCCAATGGCCGCTTCCCGGAATGATTACCATGCGGCCGTCTGTAAAAGAGGAGATACCATGAAACGCATCGCCGCCGTATTATTATTTACCATATCACTCCCGCTCGCCATGAGGGGGGAAACCAATATTACGCCGCCCCAGCCCACCGCGCTCGAGATATGGCAGCAGACCATGGAGTTCGGCGTAACCGACCAGCGCAAGAGCGCCATTAACGCTATCGAGACGGGCAAGGCTAAGGATGCGTATTTTATTATCGAGAACGCCCTCCTGAACGACCCCAACGACACTATCCGTAAGGAAGCGGGATATGCCATGCTTCGTCTGGGTATCAGCAATCAGACCGTATGGATGAACGCGCTTAATAAAGAGACCAAACCCGCCGTCCTCCAGACTATCGTATTCGGGATATCCGAACTGAAAATATCCGCCGCCGGCCCGAAACTATATGAGCTCCTGACGAATTATCTGCCCAATATGAAAGAAAGCTACCTGACCGCCGGTATCCTCCGCGCGATAGGCGAAATTAAGTACCAGAAAGCAAATACGCTCATCTACAGTATCCTGACCAATTATACCTACCCTGAAGAAGTACGCGGTTCCGCGGCTATCGCGATCGGGAATATCGGGACAAAGGAACAGATCGCCCAACTGGCGGTGCTGGTCAATAATCCCGGCGAGGTAAAAAGCGTCCGCATGTATGCCGCGTATGCGATGGGAAAAAGCGGCGACCCCGCGATGATCGATATACTTGTGCCGATTATCGAGGATGAGAAAAACGACATCAATATCCGCGCCTACGCTATCGCTGGACTCGCGTTTATCAATAGCCCGATTATAATCGATAAGATGATGAAACTCGCGACGGTAGACACCGTTCGAATCCGCATCGAGGCGATCAAGGCGCTCGGGAAGCTCAAGGCCACCAAGGCGAAGGAAATGCTGATCTATAAGGTCAAGTATGATCCCGACGGTACGGTGAAGAAAGAAGCCAAACTCGCGCTGCAGGCGATCGGCGAAGACCTTGTCAAGCTCGGCCTCGAGAAGGCGCCCCCCGCGCCCGCGCCGACCGTTGCCCCCGGACAGCCCGCCCCGAACACACCCGCCCCCATCATATCGGGCGCTCCCGCGCCGGTAGTCAGTCAGCCGTCCGCGCCGGTGCAACCCCAACCCGCACCTAAGGATAATCCTTCGCCCGGCAATAAAACCGATTACCCTGTCGAACTCGATTTTTAACCGCCGATAACTTGCGACTTTCCTAAATATTCTTTAAAATATTTCGCTTCATTATGTTACTATTCTCAGAAGGCAAAAGCGATAAATCGTTTTAAACTGTATTATTAATATATGGAGGAAATAATGGCCGGGAAAACCGACAATAAGAAGCTGATGCAATGGATCGACGAGATCGCAGCCATGTGCAAACCCGACGGTATTTATATTTGCGACGGGTCTCAGGAAGAATACGACCGTTTGGCTCAGAAGATGGTCGATAACGGTACGGCGATTCGCCTGAATGAAAAACTTCGTCCCAATAGTTTTCTCATCCGTTCCGATGTGGGGGATGTCGCGCGTGTGGAAGACCGCACTTTTATCTGTTCGAAAAATCAGGACGACGCGGGCCCGACTAATAACTGGAAAGACCCCGAGGAAATGAAAGGGATACTCCGCCCCCTGTACGACGGCAGTATGAAGGGACGCACGATGTACGTCATACCGTTCAGCATGGGGCCGATCGGCTCTCCTATTTCCCATATAGGTATCGAGATAACCGATTCCGAGTATGTGGTCAATAATATGCGTATTATGACCCGGATGGGCCAGAAGGTGCTCGACGTAATGGGTACTGACGGCGAATTCGTTGCCTGCCTTCATTCGGTCGGGAAACCCCTCGCGGAAGGCGAAGCCGATGTCCCGTGGCCGTGCAACGCAAATAATAAATTTATCACGCATTATCCCATATCGAAGGAGATTTGGTCATACGGCAGCGGATACGGCGGAAACGCGCTCCTCGGGAAAAAATGTTTCGCCCTGCGCATCGCATCGGTGATGGCGCGCGAACAAGGCTGGCTCGCCGAGCATATGCTGATATTGGGCATTACCTCTCCCGAGGGGGAAAAGAAATATATCGCCGCCGCGTTCCCGAGCGCGTGCGGAAAAACCAACCTCGCGATGCTGATCCCGACCATCCCCGGATGGAAGGTCGAATGCATCGGAGACGATATCGCGTGGATGAAGTACGGCTCGGACGGACGCCTTTACGCGATCAATCCCGAGGCGGGATTCTTCGGAGTAGCCCCGGGTACGTCCATGCAGTCCAATCCCAACGCGATGCTTTCGCTGACTAAAAACAGCATCTTTACCAATGTAGCACAGACCCCCGACGGTGACGTTTGGTGGGAGGAGATGACCGACGAGAAGCCCGCGAAGCTGGTCGACTGGAACGGCCTCGACTGGACTCCCTCATCGGAGAAAAAAGCCGCGCACCCCAACGCGCGTTTCACCGCGCCGGCGTCCCAATGCCCGGTGATCGATCCGGCATGGGAAGATCCCAAGGGTGTGCCGATCTCCGCGATCCTGTTCGGCGGCCGCCGTTCGACAGTCGTGCCGCTTATCCATGAAGCGTTCGACTGGAACCACGGGGTATTCCTCGGTTCGATCATGGCCAGCGAAACCACCGCCGCCGCCGCGGGACAGGTCGGGAAACTCCGCCGCGACCCGTTCGCGATGCTCCCGTTCTGCGGATACCATATGGGCGATTATTTCCGTCACTGGATAGAAACCGGTAAAAAAAGCGCCGCCGATAAACTCCCCAAGATATTCTATGTCAACTGGTTCCGCAAGTCCTCCGAGGGTAAATGGCTCTGGCCGGGATACGGCGAGAACAGCCGTGTACTGAAATGGGTATTCGAACGCGTAAGCGGGACCGGGAAGGCGGAGAAGACCGTGATCGGTAATATCCCCGCGAAAGACGCGTTGACGCTCGACGGGCTGGATATCTCTCCCGATTTCCTGGGACAGCTCATGAGTGTGAATAACGACGAATGGAAGAACGAGATCCCCGGTATCGAGGAACATTATTCTAATTTCGGGGATAAGCTCCCGAAGGAACTCAGAGAACAGTTGGATGCATTAAAAAAGAGACTTGGTTAATAGAACGCCCCGCTTTCGAGCGGGGTTTTTTATTCCTATAGACTTTGATATATTTTCTGTCACTGCGAGCGACCGTAGGAAGTGAAGCAGTCTATATAATATTATATACATTAATAAAACAGACTGCTTTACCCCCTTTGGGGGCATCGCAGTGACAGAAAAGAATAAAAATCCGTCTTCCTCAACACGCCCTTTCGCGCGGGGCTTTTTTATTCGATTCTGAAACGTTGCAGGCATTCCTCGAACGGCTCGATTTCCATATAACGGAACATCCCGCCGCCGTTCCAGTTCAGGTCGCGGCTGAGATGGGAATAACGCTTCTTCCCGCCCGAGTGAAAACTTTTATCCCCGCGCAGGACGTTTTTCATCCGCCCGAGGATTCCCAGATGCCCGTCGGCGCGGAACTCGCTGAAATATGCCCCCATCTCGATGCCGATCCACTTCCGCCGGAGCTTGTGCGCCGCCGCGAGCGTGGTCCCTGAGCCCGCGAACGGGTCGAGCACCGTATCGCCGGGGGCGGTCGAGCATTGGATGATGCGCCGCATCAGGTTCTCCGGCTTCTGGTTCTGGAACCCCACGTTCTCGCTCACCCTTATTTCAGACTGCATAAAGGAATAGATATCGTTCCACAGGTCGCCGAGCGGGAATATTTTCTCGTTGACATTCACAGTTTCGCGCGTGAAATTCCCATCCTCGTCATACTTTTCGATATAGAACTCGAAATCGGCGATACTGCGGGGATTCCCGTTCAACGGGCGGGAGATCAAATCGAGCCAACCGATCCCGAGAGCGCTCTCGCGGCGGTTCGGTTTCCAGAGCTTGTGAAACACGGGGTTATCATGGAAGCACCGGAATATCGTATCATGCTGGCGGATAAACACCCCGCCGAAACTCTTGTATCCGTAAAGCCCGCTCTCCACATCCTTCGTCGAATTGGTATTCCAGACAATATCCTCGATATGCGGAAATATCCGGCGTGCCAGAAGTTTCCCGTAATGGTTGGTGTTCCTGTCCAGGTGAAGGAAAAGATTCCCATCGTTGGAGAGCATCCCCGCCGCCGCGCGGATTCGTTCAGATATAAACGCGAGCCACCCGCCGATACCGTAAGCGTCGATAAAATCGAACTCACCGCCGGTATTAAACGGAGGATCGATATATACCGCGCGGATATGCCCGCCGTACTCCCGTTCGAGAAACCGCATCGCGCGTGCGTTTTCCCCGTGTATGAGAATTCCGTCGGGATGGATGTTATCCCGGTAGAGATAAGCCTCGACCTCGGATTCCAGTCCGGGGAAATACTTCGTATCGAGCGGGAGAGTCCCCTCGGGCGGGATTTCTCCGCCGGAGCAGTACCCGAACAGGGCTTCCCATTCGCGCGCCTGCTCCGCGAAACCGCCCGAGGACATCAGCTTTCCGAGGAGTGATTTGCCCTCCGCGTCACGGTTAAAACTATCCGCTACTACTACAGTGTGGGAACTCACAATCTCGGGCGGGGTTTCCCATATCCGCTGGAGCGCAGTCTCCAGACGGGAAACCGCCCCGATTACTTTTTCCGATAACCTGCCCGTCCGTCCGTAACATTCGGTCAACACCCGTCGCGAATCGTTCAGGATATAAAAATCCGCGCCCTGACAATCGGCCGCTTTCGCGTATGCCTTTTCCCACTCGGCGGGCGAAATATTTATTCCGAGTTTTTTTAAAATCCCGGCCATTTCTTCTGTTACCGGCGGGTGCGGCGAACGCACCATCCTCGCGGTGACGCTCCCGTCGATGTTCGGGACGAATTCCCCCGGTACGGCGAAGGTTTTTTCATTGGCGGATTTCCCGCCGATATGCGAGAAATCGAACAGGAAAACTTTCTCACCGGCGTCGATACGGACGCTTTTCCATAGACAGTCGTTCTTGATATAGGTGTTATTCATTGCACGCCATATAAATACGGGGTCGCCTAAAAAATCGGGGGATTCACCGTAAGGCGGGACGGGCGACCCGGAGGGGGTGACCGTTTCGCGGAAGAAGTCGATGAGGCGGGTCAATTCGTCCGCCGACGAATCGTCTAGATCCGGCGGAATACTGTTCATCATTCGCGCGTAGTATTCATGCTTCACCCGCGAAAGCGCCGCAAACCCTCCGCGACCCTCGAAAACAGGCCCGGAGAGTATGTCGAACAAACGCTCCCATAGCGTAAACGTCATTTTATCCATTTTTCACCCCATTTATTGTACCGGTAAATTGGAATATTAGCAATTCGCCCGCGAGCCCGCGATTTGCGGAATCACACGATTCCGGTTATAATATTTCCTATTAAATTTAAGGAAAGCCAATGATACAGCTCGATTATTCCAAATTGAACGGACTGGTCACAGCGGTGACTGTCGACGCCGAAACCGGCGAAGTGCTGATGGTAGCGTTTATGAACGAGGAAGCGTTCACGAAGACCGTGGAAACCGGCAAGGTGCATTATTTTTCACGTTCGCGCGGTAAACTCTGGCTGAAGGGCGAGAGCTCGGGAAATGTCCAGGAAGTAAAGGAAATACTGGTGGACTGCGATGCGGACGCGGTAGTGGTCAAGGTCAAACAGACCGGCCCGGCATGCCACGAAGGATATAAAAGCTGTTTCTTCCGTAAAATCGAGGATAACGGCGGACTGAAAATCGTCCTGCCCCGTCTGGAAGACCCTGAAAAAATGTACGGGAAGAAATAATGAACGAAATAAAACTAGGTATACCTAAAGGTAGCCTCGAAAGCGCGACGGTCGAGGTTTTTAAGAAAGCCGGCTACATGATCAATATCTCGAGCCGCAGTTATTATCCGTCGATAGACGACCCTGAAATCAGCTGCCAGCTCCTTCGCCCGCAGGAAATGGCGCGGTATGTCGAGAAGGGTCTGCTCGACGCGGCTATCACCGGGCTCGACTGGGTGGTCGAGAACGACGCGGACGTGGTGCAGGTCGCGGAACTGGTATACTCCAAGCAGAGCTTCAACCCCGTCAGGTGGGTGCTCGCCGTGCCGGAGGATTCCCCGATCACGTCGGTGAAGGACCTCGAGGGGAAGCGGATCGCCACCGAGGCGGTCGGGCTCGCGAAGCAGTACCTCGCGAAGAACGGTGTCAACGCGGATGTGGAATTCTCATGGGGCGCGACCGAGGTCAAACCCCCGCATCTCGCCGATGCGATCATCGAAATCACCGAGACAGGGAGTTCCCTGCGCGCGAACAATCTCCGTATCGTAGACGAACTGATGAAATCGACGACCCAGTTTATCGCGAATAAAGATTCTTATCGTGATGGGTGGAAAAAGTCGAAGATCGACAGGCTCGCATTGCTGTTAAAATCGGTGATTACCGCGAGCGGAAAGGTCGGTCTGATACTCAACGTGCCCGCCGATCGCCTCGAGGAGGTGATCGCGCTTCTGCCGTCGATGAAGGCTCCCACAGTATCGCACCTGCGGACCGCGGAATGGTTCGCCGTGAATACTATTATCGATGAAAAGGTCGTGCGGGAGATCATCCCGAAATTAAAGGATGCGGGCGCCGAGGATATTGTGGAATTCCCGCTGAATAAGGTCGTCGATTAATCTATGTGGATTTTCCCGTCGTCAGTCCGTTCGCGGAGGGCGCCGTTTTTGCTTGTTTTATATTTGCTCATCGTCTCGGCGAGCTCGTTACTGCTGATTTCCAATTCCTGCGCGAGCTCGGAGAGTTTCTGAGATGATTCCGAGTTCTCGATAGCGGCCTTGCTTAATTCGTTCATGGATTTGATGATCTGTTCGGCGCCGTCAAGCTCCGAATCCATCACCTTTTTCACCCAGTCGTAGGATTCCTGAATCTGTTTCGTGCGTTCCATCATACCCTCGGACTTCTTCCCCTGCTCTCCCGCGATTGTGTTCACCTCGTCCGCCATACGGTTTGCCTCGTCAAAACTGGTATAGATATTTCCCAGTTCCGCTCCCGTCTCGTTGGAAAAACGCTGGGTCTTTTCGAATATCGCGCTCCCCTGCTGTGCAACATCCATAGCATTGGCAACAGAATCCTGTATATGCCGCAGAAGCAAACGTATTTCCTTGCCGGATTTCGACGCGGCGTCGGAAAGTTTCTTTATTTCATGCGCTACTACCGCAAACCCCTTCCCCGCGCTTCCGACAACAGTCGCTTCGATCGCGGCGTTTATACTCAGAACGCTGGTGTGTTCGGCAATATCCTGTATAGCGCTGATAATATTATCTATACCCTTTGTCTGATCGGAAATTTTCCGCACATGTACAACTATCGCCTGCAGGCTTTCCCCTATCGAAAGAATTTCATTGATCGAAACATTGATGTTATCGCGGCTCTTTTGGACGGATAGGATATTCTTGCCGGTTTTATTTTTCATCTCCCCGACACGGTCGATCACCTGCTGAATATCGCGCACCAAATCGTGTATAGAACTGATATTGTTATTTACGGTGTCGTACTGTAGGGAAATACTTTCCGCTGTTTTTTCAATATCGACCAGAAAACTTTCCGCGGTGGAATAAGTCTCGTCGACACCGGCGGATTGTTCCTCTGTAGCCGATGCCACCCTGTTCGCCGCCTCGGACACTTCGCCGGCGAACTCCATCAATTTCTCCGCGAGATTCTTCGATTTTACTACCGAATCCTCAAGCGCGTTCATAAATGTATTAAACTCCACCCCTGTCATGTTAATCTCATCCCTGAACATCATATTCCTTTCTTCGATACGTACGGTAAAGTCGCCCTTTGCCGCGCTCTGGAAAAGTTTCAGGAAAGCCTTAAGGCTACGGGTCAGACGACGGGAGAGTATCAACGAGATAACAACTGTAAAACCAACTAATCCGAGGAAATACCACAAAAGCATCAACTGGAAATTCCTCAGATACATAATCATATTCTGATTTCCTACATCTACCCCCAGCAGACCCAATACCTTCGTTTTATCTTTATTCCAGATCGGCGAATATCCCGAGAATGAATATACATCGTAAGCCTCGTCATAGGAGTATTCGTCCTCAACAACATTACTGCCATTAAATGCAAGCTGCATGGTAGGAAATTCCGAGATATCGTACTCTGAGCTAAAATGAGTAACCTCATCGTCGGGAGCGCCCTCCTCGAGTAATCCCAGGGTATCGGCGTCGACAATAAACCGTGTCGTATTCGTTTCATCAGTCCGGATAAGGGTGTAGATATAGAGAATCAGATCAGGCTGGGACTCCCTGATAGTATTGAGAGCCTCGCTGATAATCCTGAAATCCTCCGACGCCTCCACCCCGGCCACATCGTTGGAAGAAAGTTCAGGGGATACGTTCGATACTAACCGTTCGAACATGGTCACATCGATCATGTGCGAACCCAGGAAAGCGATATTCTTGACCCTCTGCTGAAATTCCTGAGTGAAGAACCGGGTAACATTGGTAATAAAGACAAAGAATACGAGTATCCCCATCAATAAAATCGCAAGCATGATTGAGAGAGCGAGTTTGACTCCGTATCCGACAAATCTGGGTTTCACGGGGTTATCCTGATATTTTAACATATTATAACATTAGTCCGTAAAACTTTCAATAGTTCTTATCAAATCAGTCTGATATGTACCGCTTCAAGTACCAGCATGATGATTTTCAGGATAACACCGAACAGCAGGCCGGACACAACCGCGGCGATCAGGTCGGTCTTTACCACTTTTTCTTCATGCTCCTTCATACTGAGGGTAAATATTTCGATCAGGATAATCGTAATCAGAACTACTACGATTACCGCGATAATCATATAGACCCGTCCGAATTCCTCCAGCCATTTGTATAGCGCGTCCGATATAAAAAAGACGAACGCGGACAGGATGCCCCGCTGGAGGGATTTTACATAGGTCTTGTTATCGACTTTTCGCATAAATAGCGGAATAAGCGTGATAAAAATAACAAATAACGCGGTACCGATCGATATTCCGGCGATAAACTGGATTTGCAATCCCCTTTCGGTAAGAGAGATTTTTTCTTCCAGATATTTCAGCTGCTCGTCGAAAAGATGAAACTGCGTCTGAAGAATATACAGAACCGTTCCAACGACGGCCAGGATAAGCACAATCACTGTCAGCCGCACGAAAAATCGTTTCAGTTCCTTCCTCATGGGTTCACCCCCGGTTAGTTTTTCGCTTTCTTGATAGGCAACGTATCCTTTAACACCGTACCCGTTAAAACATCATATACCGTTTCAGACTCCTCCAGTAACACCCAATGCGCTGAATTGGTAAAGGTGATAAACTTCTTCAGCGGCGCCTTTACCTGCTGAAAAAACTCCTTAGCCGCGGGATAAGGGGTCTGGTAATCGTGCGTACCCTGAAGGATATAAAAGGGGATTCTCAGGCTCTTCACTTTATTTTTCAGATTGAGCGCTACAATGGACGGCCAGAGATACTTTAACGAGAATTCCGCTCCCAGAATATATCTCAGCTTATCCTCGAGGGTGTACGCCCCGGAAAATAGCAGTACTTTCGACAGAATCGGGAAAGCGGACTTGCCCTTCATCGCCCCGCCCATCTCCATCACCCATTTTCGTTCGATTTCCATCGCGGCAATGCCCCCGCCGTATTCCCCGTTAGTAGGCGCTCCTATCCGGGTAAGCTCCGTCACCGCATTATCATTCCCATACTTTATAGCGTTCGATAATACCCACTTATAGCTGACAAGTTCGCTTTTTTTCAGGTCGACCGGAAGACCCGCCGCGATAAACGCGTAGTAATCTCCGGGATAACTCTGCGCGACAAGCATCCCGAGCATTGCGCCCCAGGAATGCCCGAAAAGATAGACCTTCGGGGTAATAAAACGCTTTTTAAGATACCCGGTAATCTCGTGCGTATCCAGTATAAACTGTTCGATAGTCATGCTCTCAGGGGTGACCGCTTTAGTAAACGATTTCCCCGCGCCGCGCTGTTCCCATAGCACGACCACGAAATCTTTTGTCAACTTGTAGTTATATTCCAAAAACCACACGGTCTCAGGACTCCCCGGGCCGCCGTGCAGGTATAACAAAACAGGTTTCGTAATATCCTGCCCGACAATCGTCACCCATTGCCGGACGCCGCCGATACTGATGTATTCCATCGACGAAATCCCGATACTCTTCGGAATAAAAGAATCCGTTTTGGGCGTAGGGAGAGCCGGCGGTATAATCGCAAAAACTGAAAATACCGTAAAAAGGATACCCATCAGCACGCTGAAAACTATACCTAAATAGTAAACTGTCTTCTTTTTCATATTCAAATAGTGTAGCATTATCGCGTTTTTTTGTCTATCGTTTAGGAGGAATAATATAAAATTCTTCTTTGTCAATAATAAATATTTACTTGACAAGGTTCACTTATTCGAATAAAATAAAGTATAGATGCGAGAACGAGGGATTTTATGCCCAGCGAAAAAAAAATCACGGTAGAGATACCTGTTCAGTGCTTGTCCCCGGGAACCGTTTTTCCTTACAACGCATGTGACGCAGAGGATCACCCGGTCATTCCCCGTCATACCACCCTTTCCCGGGAAAAAATCCACGAAATTAAAGAGAAAAATATCGAAAAATTGTTCTATGAGCGGGATTTTAATTCCGTTGCCGACCCGGGCCCTAACTCACCCGTGAGTAAGGAATCGCTTCAAAAAGCAGTCTCTTTTCTCGAGGATGTCAGGAAAAATATTGCCGATAATAAAACTATGCCCATAGCGGGACATCTGAATGAAATTGTCTCTTATTTCACGCGGGAGATATTCGACTTCGATAAGGCTAACATCTGCTTATTTGACGCGGAAACGTTCGACGATTATCCGGTTACGCACGCGATCAACGTCACCATCCTTTCCATACTGACGTCCCACCTGATGAAACAGGAGGAGTTCCGGGTACGGAAAATCGGGATGGGGAGTCTTGTTTTCGATATCGGGATGTCTATGATTCCCAAGGAGATTCGTGAGAAAACGACTGCGCTGTCGGACGAGGATTGGAAGGCCGTCAAACAGCACCCCATTCATTCCTATAACTACCTGAAGAACGATAAAAGTATCGACGCGTATGTGCTGAACGCGGTACTCTTCCATCACGAATTATACTCCGGCGGCGGATACCCGTTGGGCGTCACCTATGAGAAGAGCAACGAGCTCGCGCAGATGATTATGCTTTCCGACGTTTTCGACGCCGCGATTTCCCCGAAACCGTACCGGAAGCCCCGCCAGTTATCGGACACCTATAGTTACCTATTAAAATACTCCGGCATCCGTTTCAACCCGCGCGAGGACAGGGCTTTCCTGTACTACGTATCCAAACGCCTCGGCGATGTGCCGGTGTTCCCGGTGGACAGCTATGTCATCCTCGATACCGGCGAGATCGGGATTGTCACCAATCACCCGCACGACCTGTACTCGCTCCGGCCGATGATACGGATATTCATCAATACCCGCAAGCAGGAAAAAGTGCTGAAGTATGAAATCCCGCTCGATCTGGAACAGGATTACGACCGGAAGATAGTCGAACGGATCGTCGACCCGCAATTTATCACCAATCTCGATAAAATCAGAGACCGTTACAAAAACGCGGGTATGCCTTAGAATTTAGTTACGAATTGTTTCTGTCATTGCAAGCCTGAGAGAAGCATTTATAATGAATACCATTTTAAGATAAACCGGCTGATTTGCCCTGCCGGTTACCCTCAGGTTATCAGAATTCGACCTCTTCCCGTTTGTACAACAGGTGGGAACCCATGAAGAAAAGCGCTGCGAACGCGGACGTATATAATCCCTCACCGAGCATCTTCAGGATAAATCCCCAATCGAGCAATCCCGATTTTGAGAAGATCAGGTAGAAAATAGCGTAGAGGATATATTTGAGGATGGTCGCTATCACCATATAAAGTATGAACGAAACCACCTCGGAGACCTGGATATATTTCTTATAGACCCCGACGAACCATGCGAGAAAAGTATAAACGAAAGCGGATATTCCGAATATCCCGCCGGACATCACGTCGACCAGAAGCCCCATAAAGAATCCGAATATCTCGCCCTTCAGCTCGCCGAAGTATATACTGTGCAGGATTACAATTATCAGAATCATATCGGGGAATACGGTCAGTATCTGGAAAAGCTGTGTGGTCTGTATGGCTAACAGGACGGCGATGATCACGCCGTAGATAATGTCCTTTACTAAATTACTGTTCATACGTATTCTCGATAATTTTATTCGCTTCCGCGCTCGGCCGCCAATCGATAATAAAAACATCCTTCATGGTCGAGTATGTGAACTCAGGGGTAAGATAGATGCGCTGGAAAAATTCCTCCATCACGCTCTTGCTCACGCCGGACACATGCCCCACCATCAGGCCGTATGGGAAGATGTCGCTTTCCCCCGACGTGACCACGCGTTCCCCGATATCCGGGTCGGCCTCCGAGGGGATATAGTCGATATTGCAGTTCTGGTTCCAAGAGCCCTGCCCGCTGAGAATCCCCACATATCCGCTGGCTTCCAGCGCGACGCCGAGGTAGAAACTCTTCGCGGTAATCAGCTTGACCTTCGACGCGTTCAGGCTCACTTCGGAAATCTTGCCCACGAGGAAGAGGTTCCCGTTGGTGTCGAACGATACGACCGGCATATTGTCCCGCAGGTCGTCCATCGCGCCCTTGTTAATAATATAATAATCCCCCATCAACGTGGGATCGCGGAAGATGATTCTCGCATAGGTGGTCTGGTATTGAAGGTTTTCTTTGATACCCAGTACTTTCTTGAGATGGGTATTCTCGTCGACAAGCTGGGAGTACAGCAGGACTTTTTCCTGATAATTGATCAGTCGTTCCTGCGCGGATTGCAGCTCTTTTTCGAGCTCGTCGATACGGGTGATCCCGTTGGCAAGGTTATTGAAGAATCCGCCGATCCCGGTAATCCCACGTTCGATAGGCACGACGATTACTGAGAAGACCTGACGGATATTGATACTGATGTTGATATTCAATACCATCAGGACAGTAGAAACCGCTAAAAGAATCAGTAAAACTAGAAACGAACGGTTTTTAAATATATAAATATTGTCCATTTTACCTTAACCGACGTACTGATGCTCGTACTTCTTGATCTGTTCGAGGAATGTGCCCGATCCGAGAACCACGCAGGTCAGGGGGTTTTCCGCGAGGAATACGGGCACGCCGGTATTTTTCGCGATAAACTTCGGCAGGCCGCGAAGGAGCGAACCTCCCCCGGTCATCACGATACCGCGGTCGATGATATCCGACGCGAGTTCCGGCGGTGTCTGATCCAACGTGGTGCGTACCGCGTCGAGAACCTTGTTCACCATATCCTGCAACGCCTCGCGCACTTCCACGCTGTCTATCTTCAATGTGCGCGGCAATCCGCTGATAGCGTCGCGCCCCTTGATCTCGATCGTTTCCACCGTCTTGAGCGGATAGGCGCTTCCGATCTTTATCTTGAGTTCTTCGGCGGTTTTTTCGCCGACTATCAGGTTATGATATTTCTTGAGATGGCTCATTATCGCTTCGTCGAACTTGTCTCCGCCCGTGCGGATCGATGTGGAGATTACCATGCCGCCGAGAGAAAGTACCGATACTTCGGTGGTACCGCCCCCTATATCGACGACCATATGCCCGGCGGGTTCCTCGATAGGTATGCCCGCTCCCAACGCCGCGGCGCGGGATTCCTCGATCAGGAATATCTTCGTCGCGCCTGCCTGGCTCGCGGCCTCGCGGACTGCGCGGCGTTCGACTTCGGTGACCCCCGAGGGTACGCCGATCACTACGCGCGGATGGACTAATTTTCGGCGGGGCTGACATTTACCGATGAAATACTTCATCATCTTACCGACCATTTCAAAATCGGCGATCACCCCTTCCTTCATCGGGCGTTTCGCGACAATATCGCCCGGCGTCTTCCCGAGCATATTTTTCGCCTCGCGTCCCACCGCGATTACTTTTCCCGTACTGGTCTGAATGGCCACTACCGAAGGTTCGGATAGTACAATTCCTCGCCCCTTCACGTATATCAGCGTGTTTGCCGTCCCAAGATCGATGGCAATATCGTTCACGAACAATTCTTTGATTGAATTAATAAAACTCATTCACGCCTCCCTCGGCTAACCTGTAAATTTTGCGTGATATATTGTAATGAAATCCGCAAAATTACTCAAGATTTCACCATATATGATATTTCAGGGTTGTATCGGCTTATTTTCTTGCTTTTTCAACGGATTGTATTATATTATAGGTCACTTCTAATAACCGCCTTTTCAATGCGGTAAGGAAGTGACCATTGGGCGTGTAATAAAGAATTATGAATACAATTATTATAAATGTAAATAGTTTTTGGAATCGCCCTATAGATACTTCCGAATACTGTTGCGATACCGGACGATACCCGCGATGGCTTTCGATGAAACCGAGGAGGTTCGAATGAAAATGAAAATACCCGATGACGCGGCGGTGCGTCAGCTTTCCACCGATATAGGAACAATGCTGTTGTTTAAACATATGACGATGGGTGAGAAACTGGAGTTTATCGGTATGAGCGAGATTGTCAAATTCGACAAGGACGAGCCGGTCATCTCCGAGGGACAGGTCGAACCGTTTCTGTATGTTGTTCTCGACGGCGCCGCCCAGGTGATGAAGAAACGCGATGGAAAAAGCGTTTACATCTCCACACTCGGTATGGGCGACCTTTTCGGCGAGGCCTCCATATTCGTAAAAGTCCCGCGTACCGCGGAAATCCTAGCGGGAGATAACCTGAAAGTGCTCCGTATCGACCGGAAGAAACTGCTGAGCTTCCTTTTCTCCCATAGCGACTCCGGGATAAAATTCCTGATGATTATGATCTACGGGCTATTGGAGAAACTCCATGAGGCGAACACCGATCTGTCGTTCGACCGGAAATCGTTTATCTCGCAGGAGAGCATCGATCTGCTTCTGCAGGATTTGAAGCAATAGATTCTAGGGCAGTTCTAAAAACTTCATGGAAATGAAATGAATACGCATAATTATCAAAAAAAAAGATATTACTATGTCACTGCGAGCCTGCCTTCTACCGAAGGTAGACAGGGAACACGGTGACGAAGCAGTCTATGTAATTTATTAAATGACAATAGAATAGATTGCTTCTACCACGCTTCAATAAGTTTTGTAGCGCGGCATCGCAATGACAGGGTTATTCTGCTATTTGGAAATTTCAGAATTATTATTGAGTTATTAGAACTGCCTTCTATTTCAGCGCGATCGGCTTAGGATAGCATTCCATCCGGTAGACCCATTTTTCGCTGTAGTTCTTATTCGCGTATACCTCGAACTCGATCTTATCCACCTTCTTCCCGCTATACCCGAACACGTTATCGATCCACCCGTATATCCGGGTCTTGTCGACTATATAGTCGCTGGCAATCAGAGAATTATAATAAGTGCCGAGGTTTTTATCCTTGTTCGTGAGGGTAATCGAGACGGTCACCCCGTAATTATTGTCGAACTTGAAATGATGCACCTGATCGCCCGAGGTGATCTGTATCTCGAAACGCATGTTCCGGTTGGGCGAAACGGTCCATAGCTCGCCGTTGAAGTTGAAATCGAAAAAGAGCTTATCCTTATCGATCCCCATCTTCAATCCCTTTACCGATATTTCGCCGTTCTTCTTCTGGTCCATTATATCAAGAGACTGCATCGCGGGCGGCAATTCCGCGGACTGAACGATTCGGTTAAGTCCGAACAGATAGTTCTGGAAATCCTTGTAAAACTTCGAATACGTGATTCCCAGATTGGTCATGAAGTTGTCATCCGGCGAGTAGAGTTTCATACCCTCGATAAGCCCCATCTTCTTATCCGGGCCGTACCTTTTCCCGACATAATCCACTGCGAGGAACGCAAGGTTGTAGATATAATGGGTCATATAGGTATAGTAGTCCGTTTTCCCGAAGTACAGGAATGTCTCCTCGGACGGGAAGGTCTTCAGGATATTGTAAACCTTGAGCACCTGCCGGAGCGCGATATTCCAGTTATTGTTATAAGTATATTTATCGGGATAGAGTTTATCCAGCACCCGGAACTGGGTCTCGTCGGCATGCCCCTCCACCAGCCAGTACATCGTGTTATTGAGCGGGATATTGTCGACATTCTGAATAAAGTGATGCGCGAACTCGTGCGGGAATAAATAAGCGAAATCCTCCGGGAGACGGAAAAACCCCGGCGGCACCAGCAGACTCAGCCCGTTCACCGGGAGAAACGTCAGCGGGCGTCCCCAGATTTTTTTCGTAACATCCTTCCCGAATATCTGTTCGATCACCTCGGCGTAGTTGGTGATCTTGGAAAACACGTAGATACTGATATGGTTGGTAGGGCGCGGAATACCGTCCTCCCCCAACACCGAGTAAAGGTTCGACAGCATCTCGATCTTATCCGCGATTTTAACGAGGTTGGTATCGATATCCGCAGCAAGATAGAAGCTGATGTTAAAATTCGTCGAAACATACGGCGCGAAGAATTCGTTCGTCGTCATCAGGTATTCGCGGTCGATCTTGATCAGTTTCCCGGTATCGTTATAGATTTTCTTGGTGACCGGGGTGATCTCCTGCGCCGCGATAACGCCGTAACAGAAGATAGCCGCCACCATCGTCAGTATCTGTTTCAACTAAGTCTCCTCTTACATTTCGCCGAGATTCGTTTCGACTATCTCTTTCATACGTGTTTCATGCCGCGCGGTAACTTCCTCATCGGTCAATCCGTCCGAAACGACCGTGAACTCGTCGCGTATATGCCATCCGATCGTATCGATCAGCGCGCTGGTAATATTGATGCCGTTCATCGAAAGATACCGGCACAGGTCGTACAGCAGGGCGGGACGGTCGCTTCCCGATACGGTGATCAGATAATGTCCCTCCCGCTTCCCGGAAATAGTCACCTCCGCCTTCCGCTTGAATACCGCCGGGACGCCTTTGATCTTTCCCTTCAGCCCGACGATGCGGTTGTTTAGCTTCTCGGCGTCGGGAAGGTAGTCCGCGATACTCGCGTTCAGCCGGTCGATCCAGTGGTCGAGCTCGTGCCGCATCTCCTCGAGGGAAAGGTTCGCCCCGAAGATCTCGGTGACATAGAAAAAGTCCATCGCGATCTTTTCATAGGTGTAGATATTCGCCTTTACGATATTCGCCCCGTTGAGGAGTAAAATACCCGCGAGACGGCCGAACAACCCGAGCTCGTCCGGGGAAAATATTTTTACCAGCAGGTGCTCGTTATACCGCCGAACCGATACGCGGGTCTCGCCGTCCCCGAGTGAAAGGACTGTCCGCATATCGTCGGTAATTTCTTCCTCGGTATGGCGGTTCATATACTCCTCGCCGAGCGTCGCGAGGATTTTATCGGTACGCCCGTCGGGGAATTCCTTCGCGATATTCACCCGTTTCGCGCGAATCATAATATCCCACTGTTCCTCGTTCATCTCGCCGGAAAGCACCATCCTGCTCTTATCGAAGATGTGATACAGGAGGGTCGCGAAGTATCCGGTGTAATTCGTGGGGTTGGTCGCGACAATATCCGCGTAGGTCAGCAGATAGAGGTATTCGAGATACTCCCCGGGATATTTCGACAGGTTGAAGCGCTGAGAAAAATCGAGGATGGTCTTCAGGTTATAGACGTCCGACCGCCGGGACACGTTCGAAAGCACCAAATGATTCTCTATAAGGAACGATACGATTTCCTGGTAACGGTGCGCGAGCGGCATCTCGCGGAATACGATATCCGCGACCTCTACCCCGTTCTTGGCATGGTCTCCCGGATAAGCCTTCCCGATATCGTGCAGAAGCAGCGCGATTTTCAGTATCCACATACTTTCACGCTTGATCGACGCGAGCGAGACCAACTCCCGAACCTTGCCCTTATCGAAGTCGCTGAACTTGGGGTTGCATAGCCCTTCGAGCATACGGATCGCCTCGATCGAATGCTCGTCCACCGTGTACTTATGGAACGGGTTATAGATAATATAATGGCGGATTTTCTCGAACTGCGGGATATACTTATAGAGGAAGTCGGAGGTTTTCATGAGGTTCAGCCCCTCGGACGAATTCTCCAACCCCAGTATATCGACGAAACGGAAGAATAATATTTTCGACATCCGGTGCTCGGGGGTGATCAGATTTCCGGCGTTCCGTATGAACGATATCAGGTTATAGGACGGGCGGTACTTTTTCGACGCGCAGAGGAACACCGCCTCGAACGCCTCCTCGGGCGAAGGCTCCACCCCGCTCCCGATAAAAAGTTCGCGCTGGATCAGATAATATTTCCCGTCAATAGCTTTTTTCTTCTTCTTATAAAACTCCGCGTACAGGGAGTCGATGACGCTCCATGACAGGAGGAACAGCCGCATCGAACGGTCGTAATAATCCCGCATGAACGCCGTTACCTTGTCGAGCTCCCCGCCGGTGTAGCCGAGATTGTTCGCGATAGGGATATGATAGTCGATAATCAGGTTATCCTCTTTCCGGTTATTGATGAAGTGGAGCATATTGCGGATATGCAGGAGGAAATCGTAGGATTGTCCGAGCTGTTCGAAGTCGGCGGGATCGAGGCGCATCCTGAGGCCCTCCCTGCCGGGGACGGAATGCACCGCGAAGTTGATCCATTCGGCATAATGCACGCTCCGCAGGCCTCCGGCGTTCTCCTTGAGGTTGGGTTCCTTGAGGAGCACCGAGTTGCCGACCTTGCCGTAGATGGTATAGATATCCTCGATCTTCGTTCGGAAATATTCCTCGCGGAAGCCGTTCAGGACGTTCGTTATCGCGCGGTACATCTCGGCGAGAAGTTCCCCGTCGCCCGCGAGGAGCCGCGATTCGAATAGCGACGTGAGAAGCGTGATATCCTCGCGGCTATGGGATACCACGTTCTTGATCGTGCGGACGCTGTTGCCGAGCTTATAACCGATATCCCAGAGGACGTAGAGAAACTGGTTGATAAAGCCCGTAGGGAGATTGTCCTCGCGGTGCAGGATAAGAATATCGATATCCGAGAAGGGCGACATCTCGCCCCTGCCGTATCCCCCGACCGCGACAATATCGATACTATCGGGAATAGGCCCGACGAAATCCATGACCCGCAGGAGGACCTTATCCCTAAGCCGCGTGAGCATCGACGATACCCGCGCGCCCCTGCCGGGCTCCCAATTCTCATACGCGATGGTTTTCAGGTAATCGAGCGCGTTCGCGTCGAAATCCTTGATCGATTTGATGAATGCCGGCCTATCGTCCGGGCATTGTAGGCACTCTATCTCTGAAAGGATCCCGTTGAATTCCATATTTCACCGCGCAGAATTATTATCCGATATTGTAATTGAGCGGTATTTTATACGCAAGATTCGTTAGCAAAAATGACGCTGTAAAACTTATTATTAACCGGGCGTAAAAATTCCTCCCGATTCTTCATAAATCACGCAGGTCTATGTCTCCCAGTATTTGATTTTTCCTGAACGCGTGCTAAAATATAATTCAAATATTCTATCGAGGAGCGTGATTATGAAAAAAGTACTAATCGTTCTCGGGATTATCGTCGGGGTAGTCATTTTAGGTGCGGTTATCTTTATGATGCGGTTCCAGCAGATGCAGAAGTACGTCGTTGAAAACTATCTTCGGGTAACAAATATCGATATGACGCAGGTTGCCGACGGGGTATATAACGGAAAGGCGGGAGATTTCGTCTGCACCGTCAATCTCGACGTTATAGTAAAAGATCACCAAATCGGCGCTGTAATTATTAAGGATCAGATGTCCGGCGGGCCGAAATACGAGGCACGGGATATGACCAATAAGATCGTTCAGGCGCAGTCGCCGAAGACCGATGTGGTCACCGGAGCGTCCGGCAGCAGCAAGATCATAATGATAGCTGTATATGATGCGCTGACAAAGAAATAGCGGATATTTTCACCCGCATCATTACCATCAACATCACCAATCATTAAAAAAGTCCCGAAAGGATGTATGATACACCCTATCGGGACTGTTTATTTTCTTATAATGCTTTTCCTATTTCGTCGAATACAACTGGATCATTTTATAATGATCGAGCACGAACTGATATTTCCCTTTTTTAAGCTCATAGTACTTTTTATATCCCTTACCCGAACCGGCCATATAATACAGTTTAATCGGATTGTTATCGCCCAGTGTGATGCTTTCGCCGGGTTGAAGCACTTTCTTCTGGGTATTCTTCTCGCTCCATCCGCTTCCGAAGTTCTTATTTTTATCTACATAGAAAGTAATTTCTTTGTCGACATTATTAATGATTTCAGCATTGAATTTTGCGTTTTTCTGTTCTTTCTCGTCTTCCTTGATCACCTTTTCGTCTATCTTAACAGTACCCTTCGATTTCAATGTCGGCATCGAGTAAGCTTTAGGATGCTGGCCGGTTATCCCCTTCGTCTTCAGGTCTTTCAGATCGGCTGGGCCTAATCCGCCCATCTTGATCATATAATCGAATTTATCCTGCGTCTTTTTCGCGGCCTGATCATGGATTTCCTTCCATGTGGGTTTCGGGTCCTGGATGAGTGTTTCTACCACCAGCGATAACGTGTAATTACCGCCCTCTCCGCCGCCCCATGCATACTCGCCCTCGCTCGCGCCGGTCGCGTACAGGAGACCCTCGTAGTTCAGGAAGAGGTTTTTATACATTTCCTTGATTGCCGCTTCACGGTCTTCTTCCGCGCCCGCCGCCATCTTCTTGACCGACTTGAGCGCGTCGATAGAACTGCTGCACGCGTCGGTAAAGACTAATTTCAGCCGGACGGGTATCGCATTGACCAATTCCTCGACCGTATCGCGGTAAAGGTATTTTTCATCGGCGGTCGCGAGGAAAGTTTTTCCTCCGGTCATACCGCCGTGTCCTGCGAAATGTACAAGCAGTACGTCGTCTTTATCCACACCCTTGGCAAGCCCCTTCAGCATATCGACTATCCCGTTATAGGTCGCCTTTGTCCCTTTTACAACAATTTTATCGACCTTCATAATGCTCCATGCGTCAAGGATGTCAACAAAACGGTTCATATTTTCAAAATCCACCCGAACGCTGTCGGCGATATTATTCAGCCACGGATTCTGGTATTCGTCCTCGCAAATCAATACCGCGTGCAGCGTCGACGCTTCCGCGCCCGCCGGTAACGCAAAGTTAAGTGACATCATCCCGATAAAAAACAACACACCCGCTATCAGATTTCGCATTCCTGCCCTCCGATTGATATTCTATTAAATTATACCCTCAAATTCCCAAAAGTCAAGTACAACCTCTGATAAATTCCCGGCTATTCCGAATAGTGAATCGCATTCCCGGTATCTAACATCGCCGCCTCGCGTATCGCCTCCGAGAACGTCGGGTGCGCGTGCACTGTGCGTTCGATATGCTCTACCGTCAGTTCGTTCCGTACCGCAAGCGCGATCTCATGTATCATCTCGGCCGCGCCCGGCCCGACTACCGCGCCGCCCATGACGCGCCCGCTCTTTCCGCTGCAATGGATTTTTACAAATCCCTTGCGTTCCCCATACGCCCCGGATTTACCGATCGCCGCGAACGGGAAAACATGCGTCTCCGAGTCGATTTCCGGCCTGCGGACTGCGTTCTGATCAACCCCGACCACCGCGACTTCGGGATAGGTGAATATCACGAACGGGACTGCCGAATAATCGACAAACGCGTCATGGTGCACCAGATTTTCCGCGGCCACCTCGCCCTGCATCGACGCGACATGCGCGAGCGGGACTACGTTGGTGACATCGCCGATAGCGAAAACATGCTTCCTGCTCGTCCGCATCCCGTGATCGACCGCTATCGCTTTGCGGTCGGGATGAATGACCAGCCCGAGCTCCGCGGGGTCGAATCCCCCGTAGTTCGGCTTGCGCCCGGCGGCGACCAATACCTTCTCCGCGCTGATAGATTTTTCCATCCCATGCTCTGTTATCGTAATATCCAGATTCCCGCCGTCCTGCTCTATTCTCTCAACCTTAGCCGACGTGAACAGGTTTATCCGCATTTTATTCACGCTCTCGCGTACTTCCGCGGATATATCAGAATCCAGTTCGGGCAGTACGCGCTCTAACATTTCAATCAGCGTAACCTCGACGCCGATTGACGCGAACAGGAACGCGAACTCCATCCCTATCACCCCGGCACCTATGATAGCAATGCTTTTCGGGAGCTGCTCGAACGCGAGCGCCTCGGAACTGGTCACGACTCCGGGAAGGTCGATTCCGGGTATCGGCGGCATTACCGCCTTCGATCCGGTCGCGAGTATCAGCGCGTCCGTATTCAGCGTAAACGTTTCCTTGTCGGTTTCGACCTCTATTTCCGAAGCGTCCCGGACAGTGCCCCTGCCGTGATAGACATTCACCTGCCGCTTCGCCAGCAATCCGTCGATACCCTTTTGGATAGTGGCAACCACGCGGTTCTTCCGTGCGGAGGCCTGCGCCCAATCGAAACTGATCTCCCCCGCGATGCACCCGTAATTTTTCCCGTCGCGCATCGTGCGGTAAATCTCCGCGGAACGGAGGAGCGCTTTAGTGGGGATACACCCGTAGTTCAGGCATGTCCCGCCGATCTTGTCCGACTCCACGAGGGATACGTTGAGACCCAGTTGAGCCGCGCGAAGCGCCGCGACATACCCGCCGGGGCCGCCGCCCAATATTACTACATCAGTCTTTACCTTTTTTTCCGGCATATTTATTCCTATAGATTATTTTTTCCCCATCGCTTTTTTTAAGACTTCCATAACATCGTCATAAGGATTACCTTTCTTTGAGACTACTTTATCGAACGGGTCATCCTTGGGCGGTGTATACTCCTTCTGGAGCTTGAGCGCGTGATCCAGAGCGGTTTTCCCGGACTTATCCTGGATATTTACATCCGCGCCGGACTTCAGCAGAAATTCAGCAATTCCGGAATCATAGTTAGATACCGAGGCCATCAGAGGAGTTACGCCGTTGATATCAGCTTCGTTTATTCCGGCGCCTTTCGATACAAGCAGATTCAGGGTTGTTTCATTCTGTTCTTTTACCGCGTAATGCAGTGCGGTTAGCCCATTTTTATTTTTTATTTTCGGATCGATACCCTGTTTCAGGAGAAATTCGATGATTTTTTCTGGGTTTGGCCCGCCTTTCAGTTTACTTAGAATAGCGCTTTTTTGGGAGACCGTGTGCAATGCGGTGTTTCCCGCTTTATCCTGATAATTGATATCCGCCTTATTCTTCAGGGCTTTTTTTATCCCGTCCAAATCGGCCGCCCCCGCGCTTTGAATCAGCGCAATACCCGGATTCTTTGAAAGGCTTTCGGTCTCCGCTTTTTCTATAATGTTTTGTATTTCTTTGAGCTTGGCATCCTTTTCTTTAAAACCCGAATCTTCCGATTCAATATTATCAAAATTTATATCCACCTGTTTTATCATGATTATCTTTTTTACGTCCCGGTTTTGCATGTCCTTTGCATATATATCCGCCCCGTTATCGATAAGTATTTTTACGACTTTCGGGTTCAGTGTGTTTATTGCAATAAATAACACGGGATCGCCTACCGCGTTTACCGTATCCGGATTCGCGCCTTTTTTCAACAATGATAATACTTTATCGGCATCCTGCTTCACTACGGTGTTAACCAGTTCCGTGTCTGATGAGGCAAAAAGCGCCGAAACGGGAATAAACACCAAAAATAGCAGGAGTATTCTTTTCATTATTTCCCCCAAGTATTTATTTCCCAAATGTTCTTGTATAAAATATTTAATATTTTTCACGGAAAACTCTATAATATTTCTAAGATTAGCTTATCTTTATAGTATAAAAAAGTCAAGCTGAATTTCCATGATTCCACTTGACTATTATATATTATGATATTATTATTTATGTAAATCAAAGGAGGTTAGGATGGAACATTTAACCACAGCCGTATTTAAGGAAAAAGTGTTCGATTTTGAAAAGAACAGCGAATGGAAATATCAGGGAACTCTCCCGGCGATTATCGATTTCTACGCGGACTGGTGCGGCCCGTGTAAAATGATAGCGCCTATCATGGAGGAGCTCTCAAAGGAATACGACGGTAAGCTGACCGTTTACAAGGTGGATACCGACGCAGAACAGGAACTCGCCGGAGCATTCGGAATCCAGAGTATCCCGAGCGTTCTCTTTATCCCGATGGAGGGCCAGCCCCAGATGGCGGTCGGCGCATTACCGAAGGACGCGTTCCAGAAGGCGATACACAACATACTCAAAATCAACTAGTACTGCCGGTAAATAATAGGGGCTGTCTTAAAGGGCTTGATGACGAACTGTTTTTTGTCATTGCGAGGCGTCATGGTGAGCTTACCGAACCATAGCCGAAGCAATCTATTTTATTATTGGTTATTAAATAAAACAGACTGCTTCGTCCCCCTTGGGGACTCGCAGTGACAGAAAAGAATAAAAAAACGACTTCGTCAACAAGCCCTAAAAGTGTATTCTTACATGTAATGTTTTGTCACTGCGAGCCTGCCTTCTACCGAAGGTAGACAGGGAACGAAGAGACGAAGCAGTCTGTTTAATTCTTTATGGGTTATTTAAATAGATTGCTTCACCCCGCGCATCGAAAATATTATGCAGCGCGGGGTTCGCAATGAGAAGCCTATTCTAATATAGGACTTTTGGGATAACCCCGTAATTTTTTATCACAAATATTTATCCCTCGCGGGCTTTGATCTTCGCCTGGGTCTCTTCATAACGCTTCCGGTCGATCGGGTAGAACACCAGTACGATATTAGCGATGACAAAGAACAGCGCCGTAATCGGTCCCACCAGAAGCATGATCCCGAATATCCCCGACTCGCTCTGCGCCGCATTCGGTACATATCTGAACAGGTCGAGAATTATCCCTATCAGGAACGCGGCGAACGCCTGCCCGAGCTTGATCCCGAACGTCCATATCCCGTAGAATATCCCCTCGCGGCGTACCCCGTGCTCCGCGTAATCGTCCTCCACCGTATCCGGGATGATCGACCACGGCATGACGTAATTAGTCGACAATCCCACGCCCGCGAAGAACATGAGGATATACATCCCGATCGGGTCGAACGTGCGGCCGAACAGGAATATCATGATCACCGCCGCCGCTAAAAGCGACATTCCCGCGATGTAGGTTTTCTTTTTCCCTATCCGCTTCGAAATCAGCACCATGAGCGGCATCGACGCCATCGCGGTCACCAGCAGGATCAGCATCGCGATATCCATCGACGCGTCCTTCTTTACATAATCGAAATAGTACTTCAGCGAGCCCGTGACTATCGTAACGCCGATGATATTCATCATAAACGGGATGAGTATGAGGCGGAACGCTTTATTCTTCAGGACATGCACATAAGACTTAATGATACTCTCGGTCTTCACGTTCGCCGGTAACGGGGGCTCCTTGACCGCGAAGAACGCGATCAGCGCGGTAATAGTCATCAGCGCCCCGAAAATAACCCCCATCATCGTAAACCCCGTGCTCTGGTCGGCGGTACCCTCCGGCGTAAACATTTTGACAATCATCATCGCCGCGCCCGCGCCTATCAATGTCCCGATCACGGAGAAAAAGTTACGGTATCCGTTCAGCGACGTCCGCTCGTTAAAATCCTTCGTCAGTTCCGGGGTGAGCGAATTATACGGGATATTCACGCATGTATATATCGTACAGACAACACTATAGGAGATTGCCGCCCAGATAAAAAGCATGGTCTGGTCGGTTATATGGGGATTGGTGAACAGGAACGCGACCGCTATCCCGAGCGGGATAGCCGCGGTAAAAAACCACGGGCGGCGCCGTCCCCAACGGGTGCGGGTGCGGTCGGAAAGAAACCCCACGAGCGGGTCGGTGACCGCGTCGACGATTTTCCCGATCATGAGCGCCGTGCCCGCGAGAGTGGCGGACAATCCCGCGACGTCCGTCAGAAAGAACATCAGCCAGAACGCGACGATAGTGAAAAACAGGTTACCGCCGAGGTCGGCGATACCGTAGCCGATTTTCAGCCCGGGGGAAAGTTTGCCGTCAGACGCCATAGACTCCTCCAAATTTACCGATTTTTACGCGGTTTATAACTGAAAAAGTTTATCACAGTTTGGTAAAAAGGAAAGGGATATTTTCATTGCATGAAATATTGTCTTACACGTTAATAAAAAATAGGAGATAAACTCATTCCTTAGAATGTATTTATCTCCTGTAAAGTGATTGATTTACTTTGATGCCGAGAATTTAAATTTTGAGCCGTTTGATCAGGATTTCCGCATCGACAAAAAGCATCTGGTAACACTGCTCGGTGACCGCCTTCCCGCGCTGGGCGTTGAGCAGATTTTGGAACGCGCCGAGGATGTTGACGGCAGTATGATATTTCTCTTTCCCCTGCAGGATTTGCCCCATCGCGGCGGAAAGCTTGTCCATCAGTCCCTGATACACGTCGTAACTCGATATCCACCCTTTTTCATACGAATAGACCGTCCACTCAATAAGGGTACTGATAAAGCTCGACGGATTCTGCGGTTCCGCAACCGGACCGATCACCTTGAATACTTTGGGATGATAGCCGTCATCGAAATTAGGCGGTGGTGGAGAATCGACAAAGACCCAATGTGCCTGACCGCAGTATCCCTCCAAGTCGGCCATTCCTGGAACAACTCCCCCTTTTTTCATAATCAGATATAAAGTTAAAATCTCGCCGGGTTTAAGGTTTTTTTCATGTATACTATAAGGTGCGCCCCTGTGTTTGGACAGATTTAGGGGCAAGTTAAGTTGAATCTTGCTGTGCTCTTTTCTTACATCAGTCATTCTAAGCCGCCTTTCCGGTTTTGTCAACAGGCGAAAAGTATATCGAAGCCGGCGGCTTATAACCCAGGCTCTGGTGCGGTCTTTCATGGTCGTAGTATCTAAAG